>CAXTKV010000035.1:0-11155 GCA_964244895.1 uncultured Deinococcales bacterium | reverse complement strand
TCAGGCCGCGTCGTAGGCGCGCCGCAGCCAGGCCAGCACTTCAGCATCCATTTGCGCGGCATCATTAATGCGCACCCGGTGCGTGACCATCGCGTTCCACGATCCGGCGATCTCGAGCCGTTCGGTCGCCACAAATCCTTTGAGTTTGATGCCGATATCGAATCGGTCTTTGGACGCTTGCAGGATCGCGAATTTCTTCTTGCCCCGGTTGACGTTGACGTAAGTCTGGTTGGCCGATACGTCCACGTCCGACCCGAACGCTTTCAATTGCGCGATCAACGCGTCGAAAGCCTCGCGCCAGTGCGCTTTGTTGCCCGCAAAGAGCGCGCTGAAGCGGTCTTCCTGGCTGGTCTTGCCAAAATTTGGGTGCGCCAGGTTCGCGGCGATGGCCTGCGCGTGCCCGTGCCCCAGACCGAAATCCGCTTTCAACCACGCGACGATCTCGCCACTTTTGACCAGACCCTTTTCGGCGGCGAGCGCCCGAAAATCGGCGACCGTCTTGCCGGTTTTGGCCTGAATATTGTCCAGGTACGCTTTCATTGACACGGTGTCTCCTTTTTGCATCGTCTATTTCCCTGACCGAATGAATCCCTAAGCTATTCCGAGGCTGACGCGGGTTGCTCGAGTCCGAGAAAATTGAGCTTCAATCCGCATCGAGGGTTTTGGCGCCGAACACGAACCACGCCCGAGCGATCTTTGCGGCGTCCACCTCGTACATGGCGACCATCTCGAGCCGTCCACTACCCTCAGGGAAGGTGCGGGTCACGATCTCGTGATCGATCACCAGGTCGCCCGTCACGATGCGGTTGACCAGGTGCGCGCGCGCAGGTTGGGTTCCTGCAAGCGCACGCTCTGGCGCTCGCGGAGTTGCGCCGCGCCGCTCGCCAACAGCGTGGCTGGATGCTCATAGACCTGAACGTCGTCGGCGTAGGTTTCCATCAGCGCGTCGATGTCGCGGGCGTTGTACGCTTCGAGCTGGCGCTGCACGACGGCTTGCGGGCTCACAGCCCGAACCGCGCGTAGATCGTGTCCACCTCGCGCAGGTACCAGCCCAGATCGAAGGCTGCGTCCAGGCTCGCGCCCTTCAAGGGGTTTTCCGGGTCGCGCTCCAAGAGATCTCGGAAGGATGTACTGGATTCCCAGGCCTGCAATGCGTTTCGTTGCACGATCTCGTAGGCGGCCTCGCGCATCAGGCCGTGATCGAGCAGCAAGCCCAGCACGCGCTGCGAGTACACCAGTCCGCCCAGCCCGTCCAGGTTGGTCATCATGCGTTCCGGGAACACGACCAGTTTTTCCAGGATGCCCGCCAGACGCCGCGTGGCGTAACTGGCCAGGGTCGTGCTGTCGGGCAAGATGATGCGCTCCACGCTGGAATGCGAGATGTCGCGCTCGTGCCAGAGCGCCACGTTCTCCAGGCCCGCCTGAAGGTTGCCGCGCAAGATCCGCGCCAGGCCCGCGATGTTCTCCGTGCCGATCGGGTTTTTCTTGTGCGGCATCGAAGATGAGCCCTTCTGACCGAGGCTGAAGGGCTCCATCGCCTCGCGCACCTCTGAGCGCTGCAGGTGGCGGATTTCGATGGAAATCTTTTCCAGGCTCGTGCCCAGAATGGCCAGCGCCGAAAGCACTTCCGCGTGCCGATCCCGCGCGATGGTCTGGTTCGTGACCGGATCGATCTCGAGGGACAGCGTTTCGGCCACGATGCCCTCTATTTTCGGGCTGACGTGCGCGAACGTCCCGACGCTGCCCGAGAGCATCACCACCGAAATCGCGCGCGTGGAGCGATCCAATCGTTCCAGGTCACGGTTCAAGGCCGACATCCAGTTCAGGAATTTCAGGCCGAAGGTCATGGGTTCCGCGTGAATGCCGTGGGTGCGCCCGATGCAGGGCGTGTGCTTGTAGCGCACCGCCTGATCGCGGCAGACATCGCGCAGGCGCACGGCGTCCGCCGCCACGATCCCCAACGCGCGGCGCAGCACGATGTTCTGCGCGGTGTCCACCACGTCCGTGCTGGTCAAACCCTTGTGCACGAAGCGCGCGTTCTGGCCGTAGCGCTCGGACAGCGCGGTCGTGAAGGCCACGATGTCGTGGCGCGTGACGGCCTCGATTTCCGCGACGCGCTCCGCGAAGGCGTCGTCCAGGGGGTCGGCCACGGAACGCTCGCGCAGGTCGGCGGCGGCATCGGCTGGAACCTCGCCCAGGCTGACCCAGGCGTCCACGGCGGCCAGTTCGACCTCGAGCCAGACGCGGTAACGGTTGGCCTCGCTCCAGAGGGCGCGCATTTCAGGAGTGGAATAACGGTCAATCACGGGCTCAGGATACCGCGAGGGGTTCCGCGAGCCGTGGATGCTCGAGACCGACCCGGAGAAGATCGTCTGGCGCGATCATCCCGAGAATGCGCGCCAGACGGTGTTCTCGAGCTACAGAACTCGCCTTTGAAGCGTCGAGCGACTACTGGTTCTTGTTGAGCGCGCACCGACCGTAACCGCTCGCGTTTTCCAGTCCGCTCAACAACCCGAAATACGCGCTGCCCGTGAACTGCACGCCGCTCGCGACGGTTTGGGGGAAGACGCAGACGATCACCTGCGGGTCCTTGTTGCGATCCAGATCGACCCGCACGGCGATGGTGTCGTCCTTCGGGAAGAAGAACACCAGCGCGTCGAACTTGCCCGCGCTCGCCTCGGCGATGTAAATCCCGGTGCGCGTCACCTGCGGGTCTTCCAGAAGCTCAATTTTGAAGCTGCGATCCTCCGATTTGTCGGCCCTGGAGGCCACCATCGTCCAGGCGTCGCTGCCCTTGATGGCGATCCGTTCGAGCGCCGAAGCGGGACGGGCGTTCGTGGTGGCGGCGGGCGCGCACGCGAGCAGGGTCAGGGCGCAAATGGACAGCACTGTCAACGAGCGAAGAAGACGCATATGTGAGCAGTTTAGGGCGCGCCGAAGCCGATCTCGCGTTCATTTCGCACATGGCGGCGCGCATCGTCTGGAACGGTGTTCTCACGAAAAATTCCCGAAGCCCGAGGGTTGATCCCCACACGTACTCGAGCAGAATGAAATGCCTTAAGCACCCGCTGCGCGAGACACCACATCAGGCTCGAGGCCGAGCGATTCGGCAGCCTGAAGGATCTCCGCCCAGGTGATCGCATCCACCGCAATGCCCCGCTCGAGCCGCTCGCGTTTACGGGCGCGTTCGGGATCGCCGGGCAACTGCACGGGTTCCGTCCCGGATGGCGGCGATTGCTGCACCCAGGCGGCGAAGGCCTCCGTTTCCGCCGTCAGGTGCGCCGCCGTGCCCATCGCGTTCGGGTCAATGATCACCGAGAACATCCCGTTCAGGATGCGCTTTTGCCCGCCGTCCAGCCCGTGCTGCGTCTGGCCTCCGGTCAGCGCGCCGCCGAGCAACTCGCAGATCAACGCCAGGCCGTAGCCCTTGTGCTCGCCGAAGGGCAGGATCGCGCCGAACGGCGGAACCACGGCGTATTTGGGATCGGTGGTCGGATCGCCGAGGTCGTCTATGAGCACGCCCGGCGGCACGTCCTCGCCGCGGTTGCGCGCCACGCGGGTCTTGCCCTGCGCGATCCGGCTGGTGGCAAAATCCAGAACGATCGGCGGTCGATCCGCCCTGGGAATGCCGACGCAGACCGGGTTGGTGCCGAGCCGCGCATCGCGCCCGCCCCACGGCGCCACGACCGGCCTCGAGACGACGTTGACGAAGTGCATCGAGATCAGCCCCTGCGCCGCGCACTGTTCCGCCCAGTGCCCGATCCGCCCGAGGTGGTGCGAACCCGCGATCCCGAGGGCGCACACGCCCTGCGCCCTCGCCCGTTCGATGCCGAGCTGCATGGCTTCCAGGCCGATCACCTGGCCGTAGCCCGCGTGACCGTCCAGTCGGAGCATCGCGCCCGCGTCCAGCGCCAGGCTGACGTGCTGGTTGACCCGCAAGCCGCCATCCTGGAGCGCCGCCACGTAGCGCGGGATCATGCCCACACCGTGCGAATCGTGCCCGGTCAGGTTCGCCTCGATCAGGTTCGAGGCCACGCGCTCCGCCTCGAGCGGGCTGCTGCCGCCCCGTTCCACGATGATCTGAACGGCGGCCTGAAGTTGCGGTGCGCGGATGGTCAGGTCTTCCATGCGCCCAGTATTCCACCGCCAACATTCCAGCGCCGCACGCCAGGAAACACCGTCCTGGACGTAAATACACGAACATCGTGCTGGACGGTGTTCCTGAAGGCGCAGGATTCATGTACCGTGAACCCCGCGATGCCCGACCCGATCCGCCACCTCTACGCTCACGTGCCGTTCTGCCCGACGATCTGTCCGTACTGCGATTTTCACGTCCTGGAGCGGCGCTCCGGGCTGGTCGACGCGTACCTGGCGGAACTCGAGCGAGAGGCACGGGAGCTTGCGGACGAGTTCCCATCACACCTGACGACCATCTACGTCGGCGGCGGCACGCCCTCCTTTCTGCGCGACCGCGAGATCACGGACTTCGTGACCACCATCAAGAGCGCCTTCGGCTGGGTTCCAGACTTTGCGCATGGCGGCGAGGCGACCCTGGAAGTCAACCCCGGCACGGTCACGAAAGCCCGCGCTCGACTCTGGCGCGAGTTGGGCTTCGACCGCGCCAGCCTGGGCGTGCAAAGCACGCAAGACGACGTGCTGAAATTCCTGGGGCGCACCCACGATTCAAAGCAGGCGCACACGGCGCTGGCGATGTTGCTCGAGGCGGGATTCCGCGTCAGCGCCGACCTGATCACCGCCGTGCCCGGACAGGACGTGGAACGCGACCTGCGCGCCCTGGCCAGCGTCGGGTTGGAACACATCAGCGCCTACACCCTGACCATCGAGGACGGCACGCCCTTCGCGCGCCAGGGCGTCAAAGTGCGCGAGGAGGACGAGGAAACCGCGCTCGAACTGGCCGAAAGCGTGCTGCTCGAGTACGGTTTGGAGCGTTACGAGGTCAGCAACCACGCCAGGCCGGGGCGCGAATCGCGGCACAACATCGCGTACTGGGAGAACCGCTTCTGGTTCGGACTCGGCCCGAGCGCGACCGGACATTACCCTTCACTGTCAGAGCACGCCGTCTCCGAGCGCCGCAAGAACCCGCCGTTACCATCCTGGCTCGAGGGTGCGCGCGCCAGCCTTCAGGACGGATCGCTGGAACCTGTCAGCGGCGAGGAGTTCGTCACGGACGCGCTCTTTTCTGGATTGCGGCTCAAGAGCGGCGTGAACCTGACGGAACTCTCGAATCGTTCCGGCGTGGACGTGCGCGCCAGGTTCGCGCGCGCCTTCGATTCGTTGATTACACAAGGCTTGCTCGAGACGGACGGCGAAACGGTACGCGCCACGCCGGACGGGATTTGGGTGCTGAACGCGGTCGTGTCGGAATTTCTGTAAGGGAACACCGTCCAGCACGCATTCCTGAAATTGCGTGCTGGACGGTGCTCTTGAAGGCGACCCCTCCGTCATCCTCGAAAACCGCGAGGATGACACCTCCCCTACCGAGGCAGGGGAGGACAAAAGCGGCGACAGGGACGCACGGGCTGAGGCGAAACTCAGGCGGGGGATGAATACTGATCGGTATGGATCTCGAGAAAACCGTGACCGAAGGTCACAGCGATTGGGACGACAGAATCCAGTTGTTCCATTCCGACGACGTGGATTGTTTCGTCGTGACCACACAACGGTTCGTGGTCGTGATCGACACGATGATCACGCCGGAAGACGCCGCGCAGATGCTCGCCGCGATCCAACCAGACCTTGAATCTCGAGCGCTGCTGGTCGTGAACACGCACCAGCACAGCGATCACGTCTGGGGGAACACCACGTTTGACGGTATGGCACCGATCATCGGTCACGAGAAATCAGTTGGGATCGCCAGAAGCCCTGAAACGCTCGAGAAATTGCGGAATGCTCAGGCCACAGACCAGAGATACGCGAACGTGCGCCTCGTGCCGCCCACGCTGACGTTCACGGATCGCTTCACGATTCACGGCGGGGATTTGACGCTGGAATTGATTCCAGCGCCCGGTCACAGCGAGGATCACGCGGTCGTGTGGATTCCGGAATTGCGCGCGCTGCTGGCCGCCGACGCCGCCGAACACCCGTGGCCTTACGCCAAGAATCCCACCGATCTGCCCGTGCTGCTCCGGACGTTGCGGAACCTGGAAGCGTTGAACCCGAGCGTGGTTCTGCCCTGCCACGGCGGTACGAGCGATCCCGGTTTGATCTCGCGCAACCTCTCGTATTACGCCACGCTCGAGGCACACGCGAGGCGCACAATTGGCGCGGGAAATCTGCCGGAACACTGGATGGATCTCGAAGATTTGCCCGAGCGCATCGGTTGGAATTTCGAGGATGCCATCAGAAGCCTGAACCTCGAGCCTGATGGTGTGGAAGCGTTCTACAAGGATTTTCACATGCGGAACGCAAAGGCAACATTGATTGGGCTGACGACGAAATCAGCGACCTGAATCTCGCTCAAGGGCCGAGACGCGAATCTTCAAGAGAACACCGTGCCACACGCATTCTCGAGTTTGCGTCCGGGACGATGTTCTCGAGATTTGAGTTGAACGCCATCGTGCCTGCACATCCTCGATCCTTGCGGTCGAGTACGATGGCAAGATGAATTCGAGCAATCTGGAAAACGTCTCACGCAACCTTGTCTTGTGGTTGAACATCAGCCGATTCGTACTACCCGCGTTGTCGTTGTTAAGCATTTTGTTCCCGCAGCCGAATCAGAATTCAGTAGGGGTCATTTTGGGCCGCCTCGTGAGCGCTGTTTTCGGATACATCCTGACAACTTGGTGGGCAGAATGGGTCGCCCGAATTAGTTCGATCTTGCTCGAGGAGCGCACAGATCAGACCCAACGTGTTCAAAAACTCACTGAGACACTAGGACGCTGGATGAGAGCCTTTCAGGTCATAATTGCTATCTTTGGAGTCCTTCTGGTCGTCATCCTGTTGATTCGAGGGTTAACTACAGGCATAGAACTCCCAATGGTCGTATTTTACGTCATCATCGAAATTGTTTTTTGGGTCGGATACGCAGTAATGGGTTGGTATAAAGCCTGGATTACTGATGCCACCCTCTGGACTGAGATGCGGCGCGTCACATACGCATTCGGGGCGTTGAGCAAAACGCTGCGAAACTGGTACATGGTGGCTTTGGTATGTAATGTCATCATGTTTTTATATCTCATGTTTATTAGCCTTTCCGCATTGCCAATGCCCAGCGAAGCGCGTACCGCCATTTTTTTAACAGCATTGGGTGGACTCGTCCTCAATACCGCTACTGGGTGGTACTGGCGCGAGTTCTTCGGTGCATTCACGGCGCACGCCACAGCGACGCCCGCAGCAAACACAACCACCAATCCCGCAAGTCTGTAGAACTCGAGATTCAGACTCGAGCCAAACGCATCATTCTTTGGCGCGCATGGCTTTGATCTCAACGCCCGCCGCCTCGAGCGCGCGCCGCGCAGCACGGGCAATACTGGCCGCGCCGGGCGTGTCGCCGTGGAAGCAGACGGTCTGACCGCGAACCGCAATCTCGCCGCCGGAAGTCGAGACTTTCCCCTCGAGCACCATCTTCACGACTCGAGCCGCGACTGCTTCCGGGTCGGTGAGCAGCGCGCCGGGTTTCGAGCGCGGCAGCAGCGTGCCGTCGGGCGCGTAGCCGCGATCCGCGAAGAGTTCTTCGATCACGCTCGCGCCCTCCGATTTGACCCATTCCGCGCACCGGGAACCCGCCAGCACGACCACGGGCAGCGTCTCGGAGAAATCGTGGACGGCCCTGGCGACGGCTCGCGCGGTGGGTTCGTGATGGATCATGTGGTTGTAGAGCGCGCCGTGCGGTTTGACGTGCTGCATCCGCCCGCCGCGCGGATCGCCGGAGGCCACGCGGATGAACGCCCGCAGCGCGCCGATCTGGTAGAGGGTATCGGCGTAAACCTCGTCTGGGGTGGCGTCGATCACGCGCCGTCCGAAGCCCACCCGATCCGGGTAGCCGACGTGCGCGCCAATTTCCACGCCGTGCTGCATGGCCAGCTTGACGGAATCGCGCATGACCATCGGATCGCCCGCGTGAAATCCGCACGCCAGGTTGACGCTGGTGATGACCGGCATCAGGGCCGCATCGTCGCCGATGCTGTACGCGCCGAAAGATTCCCCCGCGTCCGCGTTCAGATCTATTCTCATGCCTCGAGTATACGTTCATGGACACCGTTCAGGACGCATTCTCGAGATCGCGTCCGGGATGGTAGGCCGCAAGCCATTAGCCGCAAGCCGCAAGCTAAACCCTTGCGGCTTGCGGCTCACGGCTGCCTCTCGATTGATGAAGCTTCACCAGTTGACGGACGATTGAAGCTTGCGCTATCTTTGTTCGTACAGTGTGACAAACCAACAGATTCATGTGCGAAAGTCGTTCGACTTTTGTTCTGCTTTGGCCCGGCATCGTCCGGGACGGCGCTGTTCGGTCAGCACTGCGAGGAGGAACGCATGAAGAAAGCCATTCTGGTCGGTGCAGCATTGTTGGGCGCGGCGGCGCTCGCCGTGATCGGCACGGGCGAAGCGCAGGGCAAGAAGAAGATCGCGCTGCTGGTCAAGAGCCTCGGCAACGGCTTCTTCGAGGCTGCAAGGGACGGCGGAATGGAAGCCGCCAAGGAACTCGGGGACGTGGAACTGATCTACACCGGCCCGACCACCGCCACCGCCGAAGGCCAGATCGAGCAGATCAACGCCCTGGTCGCGCAGAAGGTGGACGCCATCGCCATCAGCGCCAACGACACGAACGCGCTCGTGCCCGCCCTGAAGAAAGCCACCGAGCGCGGCGTCAAGGTGATTTCCTGGGATTCGGGCGTCGCCAAGGACGGGCGTTTGATGCATCTCAACCCGTCCAACACGGAATTGATCGGGCGCAAGCAGATCGAGATGATCTCCAAGACCATCGGCGGCAAGGGCGAAATCGCGGTGCTGTCCGCCACCGCGCAGGCCACCAACCAGAACAACTGGATCGCGGCCATGAAAGAAACCCTGAAGGACCCCAAGTACAAGGATTTGAAGCTGGTTGACGTGGTCTACGGTGACGACGCCAGCGACAAGTCCTACCGCGAGGCGCAGGGCTTGATCACCAAGTACCCGAACCTGAAGGGCATCATCGCGCCCACGACCGTCGGCATCGCCGCCGCCGCCAAGTACGTGACGGATCAGAAGTTGATCGGTAAGGTCTTCGTCTCCGGTCTGGGCTTGCCGTCCGAGATGATCAGCTACGTCAAGAACGGTTCCGTGGACACCTTCGCGCTCTGGAACCCGATCGACTTCGGCTACAGCGCCGTGTACCTGGCGTACCAGTTCGTGACCGGCAAGGCCACCGGTAAGCCCGGCGAGAAGATCAGCATGGGTCGCATGGGCATGGCCACGCTGGACGCCAACACGGAAGCCGTGATGGGCGAGCCGTTCACCTTCGACAAGTCGAACATCGATAAGTTCGCCAAGGCGTTCTGAGCCTCGGGCGTTAAGCCTCGGGAACGCACGTAAACCCGCGTGGGGGCGTCGTGTGAAGCGCGCACAGTGTGAAGCACGCTTCGCCCCTACAAAAAATACGGGAACACCGTCCAGTGCGACAAGTTAAGAACATCGTCCCGGACGGTGTTCTCGGGAATCCAGACCTCAAATAACGCCCGAGAGAACGAAAATGCCAAACGACTTTTTGAACGTTCACAACATCGGAAAATCTTTCGGCCCGACCAGAGCCGTCCACGACGTGAGTTTTGGCCTGAACACCGGCGAGGTGCTGGCGTTGATCGGCGAGAACGGCGCGGGCAAAAGCACGGTCGTGAAGATGCTGACCGGGATTTACAAAGCCGATACCGGAAGCGTTCTGCTCGAGGGCGCACCCTTGACGTTCAACACGCCGCAGGACGCGTGGAAGGCGGGCATCACCGCGATTCACCAGGAAACCGTGATGTTCGACGAACTCTCCGTCGCGGAAAATCTGTTCGTCGGGCATCACCCGGTCAGGAACCGTTTCGGGCTGGTGGACTGGAAGCGCTTGCTCGAGGACGCGCAGCGCGTGCTGGATCGGATTGACGCCAAAATTGACCCGCAGACGCCACTGAAGGAACTCTCGGTGGCCCAAAAGCACCTCGTGCAGATCGCGCGGGCGCTCTCGCAGGACGCGCGCGTGGTGATCATGGACGAACCCACGGCGTCCCTTTCCAAAGCCGAGATCGACGACCTGTACCGCGTCGTGCGGCAGTTGCGAACTGAAGGCAAAGCCATCTTGTTGATCACCCACAAATTCGATGAAGTCTTCGCCCTGGCGGATCGGTACGTGGTGCTGCGCGACGGCGAGAAAGTCGGAGAGGGACGAATTCAGGACGCCACGAGCGATGGCCTGATCCGATTGATGGCGGGCCGCGACGTGGGCAGCCTCTTCCCAAAAACGGCAGCCTTCAGCGGGGACGTGGTGCTCGAGGCCACGGATTTTTCGCACCCGACAGAGTTCGATGGCATCAGCTTCAGCGTCCGTCAGGGCGAGATCCTGGGCTTCTACGGTCTGGTCGGCGCGGGGCGTTCGGAAGTCATGCAGGCGATCTTCGGCTTGAACCCGCAGGCGCGCGGAACCGTCAGCATCGGCGGCATCACCCTCAACGTGCGCTCGCCCGCCGATGCCGTGGCGCACGGCCTGGTGTACGTCCCCGAAGACCGCCAGATCGCGGGCGCCATTTTACCGATGAGCATCCTGCACAACATCACGCTGCCGATGCTCGGACGGTTGGGATTCCTGCTCGACCGACCCAAAGAAGAATCTGTCGCCATGCCGCTCGCGCAGCGCCTGTCGTTGCGGGCCGCGCACCTGGATCAGAACGTGTCTGAGCTTTCGGGCGGCAACCAGCAGAAGGTCGTGCTCAGCAAATGGCTGGCCACCAACCCCATCGCGATCATTCTGGACGAACCCACCAAAGGCATCGACGTGGGCGCGAAAGCCGCCGTACACAGCTTCATGGCGGAATTGGTCAGTCAGGGTCTGGCGGTCGTGCTGGTCAGCTCCGAGTTACCGGAGGTCATGCACATGAGTGATCGCATCATCGTCATGCGCGAAGGCCGGATGGTCGCGGAGTTCGATGCGAAGCGCGTGACCGCCGAGGAAATTGTGGCG
>CAXTKV010000034.1:0-33286 GCA_964244895.1 uncultured Deinococcales bacterium | reverse complement strand
GTGCGCTTCCTCTCAAGCTGGTCCGGTAAGGCCTGGGACGTGATCAACGCCAGCTACAACGATATCCTGAGCGGTAAGGTGGACGCCAAGACCGGTCTGGACGACATCAGCGCCAAGATCAACGCGATCATCGCCGCCAACAAGTAAGCTCTTACCAGCACAGTCTCGAGAACACCGGCACCGACCAGCACGGTGTTCTCGGGCATCACCGAAATCGAGTTCTCGGGCCACCGGAATCAACCCCAACTTTCATTCCCGCAGGAGCCGCCGTGGACGCTTACCCTTCAATACAACGCACCGTCCGGGCGCTGCAACAGCGGTTCGCTCAAAGCCCAGCCGTCGGTCGCGGCTTCGCACGGTGCTTCCCGAACACCCTCGAGACGACCGTTCAGTTGATGCCGGACGGCACGAGCTTCGTGATTACCGGCGATATTCCCGCCATGTGGTTGCGCGATTCCGCCGCGCAAGTCAACCCTTACGTGCCGTTGGCCGCGCACGACGCGGGCTTGCGGCGCGTGATCGGCGGCCTGATCCGTCGGCACGCGGCCTGCCTGCTGATCGATCCTTACGCCAACGCCTTCAACCCCGAAGCCAACGGGCACGGCCACACCACCGACCGCCCCGCCCAGAGCCCGTGGGTCTGGGAGCGCAAGTTCGAGCTGGATTCGTTGTGCTACCCCATTCGGCTGGCGCACCGCTACTGGAAGGCCACCGACGACGCCACCCCCTTCACAACAACCGTCCACCGCGCCCTCGAGACCATCGTGGGCGTCATGCGCACCGAACAGCACCACGGGGATTCCCCGTACCTGTTCGAGCGCCCCGAACCCAGATTGCTGCCGACCGACACGCTGACCCACGGCGGGCGCGGCGCACCGGTCGCTTACACGGGCATGGTCTGGTCGGGCTTCCGCCCATCGGACGACGCCTGCACCTACGGCTATCTGGTTCCGGCCAACATGATGGCGGTCGTCGAACTCGAGCACCTGGCTGAAATCGCCGGAGCCGTGTTCGGTGACGATGCGCTGGCCGAGAACGCCCTGGCGCTGCGCGAGGAAATCGAGCGCGGCATCCGGGATCACGCCGTCGTGGAACACCCACAATTTGGTCGGATCTACGCCTACGAGGTGGACGGCCTGGGAAACCAGCTCCTGATGGACGATGCCAACGTGCCCAGCCTGCTCTCGATCCCGTACCTGGGCTACCGACCCGCCAGCGATCCGGTCTATCAGAACACGCGCCGTTTCGCGCTCAGTCCGGACAACCCGCACTACCATTCCGGCAGCCACGCCAGCGGCATCGGCAGCCCGCACACACCGGGACGCCGCGTCTGGCCGCTGGCCATCGCCATGCAGGGCCTGACCGCCAGCGACGACCGGGAACGCGATTGGGCGCTCGAGACGCTCCTGGCGACCACCGCAGGCACGGGCGCGATGCACGAGAGCCTGAACCCGGACGATCCCGCCGATTTCACCCGCGAGTGGTTCGGCTGGGCCAACAGCCTGTTCGCCGAACTGGCGCTCGAGGTCGCTGGACTCAGCGCGCTCGAGACTCACGGACTCAGCGCGCCTGAAGACGCTGGACTTGGCGCTCTCGAGGATGCCCAACCCAGCATGCTCAAGGATGCTCAACCCGATCCAGACCCCGCGTTCGTCACGGGCGATTGAACCCGCCCAAAACCCAGCCCACACCAACGAACCCGCGAACCCGATTCGCGGGGCGAGGAGTGACCGCATGCGATCAATCGGCACCATCAGCCTGATCATCCTGGGCACGCTGAGCGTCGGCTGCGTCCAGAGCGCCGCCATCAGTGACCAGACCACCATCCGCAGCCTCGGCGTGGCCGAAGACCGCGACAACGCCGCCATCACGAAACTGCTGAGCTTCAACGACCCGAACACAGGCGTCTGGATCACCCCGACCGGAGAAGCCTGGCAGCCCGCGCTCGGGCTGGACGCCGTGATCAACACCTACCAGCGCACCAGGGACGCCAGATACCTGAACATCATCAACACGTCCTTTTCCCGGTACGTGGGTCGGCGCTCGAACTACTACGACGACGACGGCTGGTATTTGAACGCCTGGTTACGCGCCTGGGACGTGACCAGCGACCCCAAATTTCTCAACGAGGCCGCAGCCATTTTCACCGTCATGACCAGCGCCTGGGATGGCACCTGCGGCGGCGGGCTGTGGTGGAGCACCGACCGGAATTACAAGAACGCCATCACCAACGAACTCTTCTTGCTGGCCGCCACCAAACTGCACCGGCGCGCACCCAACGGCACGGGCGCGGGCAGCTATTTTGATTGGGCCAACAGGGAATGGAACTGGTTCAAGAACACCGGCATGATCAACGGTTCGCACCTGGTCAACGACGGCTTGAACGCATCCTGTCAGAACAACAACGGCACCACCTGGACGTACAACCAGGGCGTGATCCTGGGCGGCTTGGTCGAGTTGTGGCGGATCGATGGCGACCGGGGCCACCTGTTCGATGCCGAGCAGATCGCGGAGGCCACGATCAACACCCAATCCCCGAACGGCGTCCTGCGCGAACCCTGCGAGGCTGGCGGCTGCGATGGCGATGGAAAGATGTTCAAGGGCATCTTCGCGCAGGGGCTTTCCCGGCTTTACAACGCGGATCGCGGCAACAAGCCCGCCTACGGCGCGTACCTTTCGAATAACGCCAACAGCCTCTGGAACTCGAGCCGCGACTCGAGCAACGGGCTGGGCCTGAAATGGGCCGGGCCGTTCGATGGCGTGGACGAGGCCACGCAAGCGTCCGGTGCCTTATTGATCGGCGAGGTGGCCTTGCTGAACGCGGGCGGCGAGACGACCGCGCCGCCCACCTCGAGCGCAACCGTCTACGAGGCCGAGAACGGCGTGCTGCACAACCTGGGCACGGAAAGCACCTACGCGGGGTATTCCGGCACGGGTTACGTGGCGGGCTGGAACGCGGACGGCAAGTGGGTGGATTTCGCGGTCAACAGCCCGAGCGCTCGCACGGCCACGATCGTCTTCCGGTACGCGGCTGGGGCGGGCAACGCCAGCCGCCTGGTGTACGCCAACGGCGCGGACGTGGTCGCCAACCAGAGCTTTGCTGGCACGGGCGGCTGGGGCAATTACGCCACGGTCACGGTCAACGTGCCGCTTCAGGCCGGATCGAACACGGTTTCGCTGATCTTCAATTCCGGCAAGGGCAGCAGCAACTGGTTGAACCTCGATAAGATCGACGTGCGCTGACGGGAAACTCGAGACTTCAGGATTCTTGATTGCGATACGAACACCGTCCAGCACGCATTCCTCGAGACTCGAGACAACGCGTGCTGGACGGTGTTTAGGCTGGAAGCTCGAGCGAGTCAATACGCTCGAGCTTCCAGCCTTCACTGACTTTTTTCGGGCAGCGTGCAGCGCTCCAGAAACACGAAGGTCGTGGTCTGGGATTCCTCGATCAACCCGGCGATGGCGACCGCGCGCTCATCGCTCGGGTCGGGATCGAGCACGATGGCGTAACTGTGCTCCAGCGCGCCGTGATCGACCACATCCCAACCGCGCGCACCGACTTCGGACTGAATGAAATCACCGGCGGCGTCCAGGCCTCCCTCAATCGACCAGTTGTCGCTGTCCTCGCAGGTCATGCCGGGAACATTGTCGTAGAGCTCCTGAATGGCCAGTTGAATCTTCTCGTTTTGTTCGATCGGCGTGGAGGTCACGTCCGCCCAGGCTCGCGAGAGCAGGGCCGGGCCGAAGCTGAGGGCGGTGAGCGCGAGGACGGTGGCGACCGGAATTCTTCGCATGGAACCTCCGCATCCTCCGCCGCGCCCGAGTGCACCACCCATCGCCGGGAAAGATTGACACACTTTAGACACCGCTTCAAAAAGGAATGGTAATCCGATCTCGAAAGATTCATCGCGGAATCTCATTTGTCAGTCAGCGAATACTCGAGACGCCTCGAGCGCAAAAATGCAAGAAAGCGCGTGTTGATTGCAGGCCAACAGGAATAGACTTTCGGGCATGGTGCGTTTCACATCGATTCTGTCCGGTGCAGTCCGTCTGACGGGCGCGGATCGCCTGGAATTCCTGCACGGTCAGACCAGCAATGACATCAAAGGATTGCCCGCGCCGGGTGGGACGCGAACGCTGATCCTGAACGCCAAAGGTCAGATCGAGTTCGACCTGCGCGTCTACCGCAGGGACGCCCAACAGGATCTGTACGTCCACACGGCGGGTGGCCTGGCATCGGACGTGATCGCGCGGTTGAAACGCTACATCGTGATCGACGACGTGAAGCTCGAGGACATCTCGGATCGGATCCGGGTCACGCACGTCTCCGGCGAGGGTGCGACCGATCTGATGGTGGGGCTGGGCTTCGATACGGCGGGCGCAGCCGTGCAGCAGCTCCCGACCTTCGCGGGCACGCTGCTGGTCGCGCGCACCAACCGGGGCAACGCGGACGGTTTCGACCTGCACGCGCTCTCCGGTGAATCCGAGAAGCTGATCAAATGGCTGGAATCCAGGCGCGTGCAAAGCATGAGCGTCGGTCAGCTCGAGCATTTCAGAATTCTGAGCGGTCAATCCGACGCGCACCGCGACCATTTCACCGGGATGCTGCCCCAGGAATGCGGTCTGGAAGGGGCCGTGTCGTACCGCAAGGGCTGCTACATCGGTCAGGAAATCATGGCGAGGCTCGAGGCTCGAGGCCACACCAACCGTCTTCTGGCGCGCGCGCGATTCAAGCGCGAGGTGAGTTCCGGCGCACCGATCCACCTGGGCGGGCGCGAGGTCGGCCAGATCGGTTCGTGCGCCTTCGACGGGGAAGGCGCGTTCTTCGCGCTGGCGGTCGTCAAAAAAGACCTGCCCGCCGACGCGATCCCCGAGATCGCCGGTCACGAGGCCAGGCTCGAGGCGCTGTCCGTCGAACACGCCGTCTGAACTCGAGAACACCGTCGCGGACGCATTTTATGATTCACGTGCCGGACGGTGTTCTTAACTTCCCCCCATCCACATGCGACAGGGCGGTGGCCCGAGCATCAGCTTTCGCGATGCTCGAGACGGAGGGTCGCCACGAACTGACCGATTCGAGATGCGGATTCTCGGGTACTGCACGCGTGTTAACGTCTGGGCATGAATCCCGTCGTGCTGGAAGCGCGCAGATGAATCTGGTCGCGCCGGAAGTGCGCGCGCTGATCGCGCAGGAACGCGACGTGCTGGGCGATCTGGCCGATCACCTGGCGCGGGCGGGCGCGCCCGAAAACGAATCGCGCGAGGCTCGAGTGGCGGCCCGAAACCTCGAGGAAACCTTCCTGCTGGTGGTCGTCGGTGAGTTCAACTCCGGCAAGTCCAGCATCCTGAACGCCTTGCTGGGACAGGACGTGCTCCAGGAGGGCGTCACGCCGACCACGGATCGGATTTCGATTCTGGTTCACGGCGCGCAGGACAGAACTGCGCCGTACCAGACGGGTCTGGAAGCGAGCGCAGCGGTGGACGAATTCGTGGTGCGGCGCGAGTTGCCGTTCCAGTTTCTGGAGGGGGTCGCGCTGGTGGACACGCCCGGCACGAACGCCGTGATTCGCCGCCACCAGGCGCTGACGGAAGGTTTCTTGCCGCGCGCCGATCTGGTGTTGTTCATGACCAGCGCGGATCGGCCATTCACGGAATCCGAACGGCAGTTCATGGCGCTGGCCAAAGCCTGGGGTCGCAAGGTGATCGTGGTCGTCAACAAGGTGGACTTGCTGGAAACCCCGGCGCAGCTCGAGGAGGTCGAATCGTTCGTGGCTCGCAACGCGCGCGAGGTGCTGGGCAGCGCGCCGCGCGTGTTCATGGTCAGCGTCAGGCGGCACGAACGCGCACTCGAGACGGGCGGCGACGCGGGATTCGATGACCTGCAAGAGTTCCTGCGCCAGACCTTGCAGGAGCGCGACCGCGCGAAACTGAAGCTTTTATCGCCCATCGGTGTGGCCCTGCGGCTGGCCGAACGATCGCGCGACCGCGCACTGGCGGGATTGGAAGTCCTGAAGGCCGACACGGGCACGCTGAACGACCTGGAACGCCAACTCGAGGTGCATTCGCGCGATCTCGAGCGGGATCTGGACGCGCACTTCAAGGGAATAGACAGCGTGCTGGACGGACTTCAGAAGCGCGGCGAGATCTACCTGGACGAAACCTTGCGCCTCTCCAGAACGCTCGATCTGCTGAATTCCGACAAGATCAGGGCCGAATTCGAGCGCACCGTGGTGGCGGACGCCCCCGCGCAACTCGAGCGGCGCGTCAACGAAGTCATTGACCGCTTCATCGAGCGCAACATCCACTTCTGGGACGACACGCTGGCCTTCATTTCCGATCGCTCCAAAGCCGCCACCAGCGCCCAGATGCCGGGCGCGCAAACCCGCGAGAGCCTGATTCAGGGCGCGCGCTTTCAGTACGACCGTCAGGGTTTGCTTGAAACCATCGGGCAGAGCGCCCGCCAGGAAATCGAGGGTTTCGACCGCGAGGCTTTCGCCCGCAGGCTGGCGCAGGACGCCCAATCCGCCGTGATCCAGTCCGGCGTGGCAGGCGTCGGCGGCATCGGGCTGGGCGGCGTGCTGATCGCGGTGCTGGGCGGACTGGCGGCGGATTTCACCGGCATCCTGATCGGCGCGGCAGCGGTCGGGCTGGGCGCGTTCATCCTGCCTCGCAAACGCGCTCAGGCCAAAGAAGAACTCCGCAAGCGCGTGACCGAGACCCGATCCCGCCTGCACGAAGTCCTGAAGCGCGAGTACGCCCTCGAGACGGAACGCGCAGCTTCCCGGTTGCGCGACGCGACCGCGCCGTACACGCGTTTCATCCGCGCCGAAACCGAACGCCTGGAGAGCGCCGAAACCGAAGCTGGCGCGCTGCAAAGCCGCACCCTGGAACTGCGCTCCAACGTCGAAGCGCTTTGAGTGCAGGTTCAATCGGGTCAACCCGCTCGAAAACCAGTTTGGAACGCCAGACTTGATCAACAATAAGCATCGCGTGCCACACGGCATGGCCGAGTCCCTGCGCGATCATCAAAGCTCAGAAAATGCTTTCTGGACGGTATGCGTGCGTGATCTGCACACGTTCAAAAGCGTTCTGCCCGTAATCTGAATCTCAAGACCAAAGCACGCACCAGACAGTCTCTGGAACGATGCTCAAGGGGGCGCAGGGTTTTGGATCTCACCAGTGGAAAACTCGAGCAGGGAGATAAAACCCGCACCATCCTCAACGGTTGGGTCAACACCGTCGACGGTACTCGTAGCGAGGCGCGCGGCAGCTTCAGCATCGTCGCCGTGGACGTGATCTCGCTCTCCAGAGGCCCGATCACGCTCTTCGCTCACGGCATCCAACTCGAAGTGATCGCGCTGCAACCCGCTCCCGCGCAGATTCCCGGCACGTACCGCTGGCGGTTCATCGCCAGTTGCGACGCCGAGACCGTCATGCCGATGGTGCGTCCCAACCCGAGCCTGACCGCCACGCAGGAAGTCATGGTCGGCAGGATCGACCCACCGTCGAGCATTGACCAACGCTGAACTCGAACGCTCGAGCCCCGGATGATCTCCGGGGCTTTTTCGTGAGCTTGAAGAATCAGCGTTCCTGTCGCGTTGGCGTTAGGGCGGGCGCGACAAATCGCGCCCCTACGAAACCGTGCAGCTCGAGCGTGCTTGATGCGAGAGCACCGTCCCGGACGCGAATCTTAAAATGCGTGCTGGACGGTGCTCTCGAGACCGACTACGTCCGACGCGCAATAGATTTCATCTGCAAGAAGTGCGACAGGTAATCCGGCCCACCCGCCTTGGAATCCGTACCGGACAGGTTGAACCCGCCGAACGGGTGCGATCCGACCATCGCGCCGGTGATCTTGCGGTTCAGGTACAGATTGCCGACGTGCAATTCCTGTTCGGCGCGCGCCAGGCGGGATTCGTCGGTCGAGCACAAACCGCCCGTCAGACCGTAATCGGTGTCGTTGATGACGCGCATGGCTTCCTCGAAATCGGGAACGGGAATGACGGAGAGGATCGGGCCGAAGATTTCTTCCTGCGCCAGCCTGGATTCGTGCTTCACGTCCGTCACGACGGTCGGCTGAACGAAATAGCCTTCGGATGGCCCCAGTTCGCCACCGACGACCACGCGGCCTTCCGTTTTTGCAATCTCGAGAAACTGCCTGGATTTGTCGTGCGATTCCTGGTTGATGACGGCGTTGACATCGCTGCCCAGTTCCGCCTCACCCATTTTGAGCTTCTCGACGCGTGATTTAACTTTTTCCAAGAGCGCCTCGTGAACGCTGTCCACCACGATCAACCTGGAAAGGGCGCTGCATTTCTGGCCCGCGAAGCCGAACGCACCCGCCACGGCGGCATCGGCGGCGTTGTCCAGGTCGGCGGTCTCGTCCACGATCATGCCGTCCTTGCCGCCCAATTCCAGCGTGACGCGCTTGATCCAGCGCTGACCAGGCTGGACTTTGGCGGCTTCCGCGTTGATCCACAAGCCCACGTTCTTGGAACCCGTAAAGGCAATGAAGCGCGTCTTCGGGCTCTGCACCAGCCTCGCGCCGACGACTTCACCGTTGCCGGGCAGGAAGTTCACCACGCCCGCAGGAACGCCCGCGTCCAGCACCGCATCCACCGCCCAGGCCGCGATCACGCTCGATTCCTCGGCGGGTTTGGCGATCATGGTGTTGCCCGCCGCGACCGGGGCGAGCAACTGCCCCAGGAAGATCGCCAGCGGGAAATTCCACGGCGTGATGCTGACGCCCGCCCCGAGCGGAATGTAAGTCGCCACGTCGCGCTCGTTCGGCATCTGGAGCATCTCGAGGGGTTCAGCAAATTTCAGGGCCTGCCGCGCGTAGAACTCGAGGAAATCCACGGCCTCGGTCAGTTCCGCTTCGGCCTCCCAGAAGTTCTTGCCGACCTCCAGGGTCATCAGCGCGTCGAACTCGTAGCGGCGCTCACGCAAGACCTGAGCCACCTTCAAGAGCAAACCCGCACGATCCTCGGCGCTGGTGCGCTTCCAGGAACCGAAGGCCGTCCACGCCACCTCGAGCGCCCTGTCCGCGTGCTCCGCGCTGGCGCTCGAGGTCAAGCCGATGATCTCGGAGGTCTTGCACGGGTTGACGGACGGGATCGCGTCATCCGTGAAGATGCGTTCCGCGCCGATCACGAGCGGGATTTTCTGCCCGATTCTGGCGCGCACGGAGTCCAGCGCGGCCCTGTACCTGGCGATCTGGTCGGGGTTTTTGGTGTCCAACATCGGTTCCTGGCGGTACGGGGGAAGGTTCATTTGATTCCTCTTTTCTCAGTTTCACGTTTTGACAACAATCACGGCTCGAGACGATCAAGCCAGTACTCTGGGTCTTGGCGTTCGTGCATGACAGCGATGATGAAAATGGCGTCAGGATCAATCAGGTAAACCAGGGAATAGGGGAAGCCATTCACGCGAATCTAACGCGCACCAACCTGTTGGTGAACCACTCTGTAGGCTTCGGGGAAAGCCAGCACGCTCTCGAGGGTTTCACTCAGCGCTTTCCTAAACGCCGCTGCACGCTGAGGCGAAATCGTTCGGAGACGTTCCTGAATGCGACTGAGTTCGACGCGAGCGAACGCATCAAGAACGACGTTCAAGCTCATCCATCACGTCCTCGAGCGGCACACCTTTCGTTTTTCCGCTTCGATAATCCGCGACACGTCGCTCGATCTCCACCCTCCACGCTGGGCTAAGTTCTGAGCTATCGTCGAGTTCCTGGAGTAATGCGCGTAGTTCGTCACGTTCTTCGGGACTCAGTTCCGGTACGGCAGCTTTGATCTCTTTGAGACTCACCATGATCGTATTGTGCTCCGTTCTTCAAAACGTGTCTGTGAGACTCGAGAACACCGTTCTTGTTCTTGAAACAGCACCTAACGGGCTACTCGCGCTCCAGCACAGCATTTTCTTGATTCTCGAGAACACCGTCGCAGATGGTCTTCTTCAACACCTCAACCCTTCAGCATTCCGCTCAGCACGAAGCCCACGTTTGCAGGTCTCTCCGCTATTCTTCTCGAGAAATACGCATACCAGTCCTTTCCGTAGGGGATGTACGCCCGCACCGTGAAGCCCTCCTGCGCGAGCTGTTTTTGCAAGTCGCGGCGGATACCGTAGAGCATCTGGAATTCAAAAAGATCCCTGGGAATCTTGGATTTCTCGGCGTACAACTTGATGTCCTTGATGATGGTTTCGTCGTGCGTGGCGATGGCGGTGTGGTTGCCCAGTTCCAGGTTGCGGTACACCAGACGGCGGTAGGCCATGTCCACGGCGTTCTTGTCGGGGTACGCGACCCCGGCGGGCTCGAGGTACGCGCCCTTGACGATGCGCAAGTTGGGTTTCAGATCCGCCAGGTCTTCCAGGTCTTTTTCGGTGCGGTAGAGCATGGATTGCAGCACCAACCCGACGTTGAAGAATTCACCGCGCAAGGCGCGAAAGAGCTCGATGGTTTTATCGATGCGCGGGCTGTCTTCCATGTCCACGCGCACGAACGCCCCGGCGAGTTTCGCGGCGGCAATAATTCGTCTGGCGTTCTGAAAAGCGAGTTCGGGGCGCAAGTCCAGCCCGAGTTGCGAGAGTTTGATGGAAACGTATTTCGGCCAGCTTTTGGCTTCCAGCGCGGCGCAAATCTCCAGGATCTGCGCGGTGAAGGCTTCGGCTTCCGCTTCGGTGTTGACCATCTCGCCCAGCAAATCCAGGATGCCGTGAACGCCGTCCTGCTCGAGCGCGTCCACGGATTGAAGCGCTTCAGGCAGGGTTTCCCCGGCCACGAAGCGGTTGACCGCGAATCGTCCGCGTTCCTCGACGAGTTTCTTGATGAAGCCGTTTCCGGCCACGCCCAGCACGGCGGAACGGTAGAGGCGGTCAACGTTGAGCATCTTGAACCTCCATGATTTGCCCGATCACGAGCCTCTGAAATCGGCGGACGTGGGCTCTGGCGGCGCGTTCGGCGGCCTCCGGATCGCGTCCCTGGATGGCGTTCAGGATCGCGTGGTGGTCGGTGCGGGTTTCCAGGGTCTGGTTGGTCTCGCGGGTGAGCTGTTTGACGCGGGTGACGGTTTCTGAAATACCGCGAAGAACACCGTCCAGCACGGTGTTCCTGGATGCGTTGGCGATGGCGGCGTGAAATTCCAGGTCGATCGCGACCTGCTCGAGGTAGGCGTCCATGGGCGAAGTCTCGAGCTTGTCCAGCGCATCCCGCATCCGCAACAGGTCAGCCTCGGTGCGGTGCTCCGCGGCCAGACGCGCGGCCAGCCCGTCGAGCGCCTCGCGCACGGCGTAGGTCTCCTCTATTTGCGAAATGGACAGGGCGCGCACCTTCGCTCCCTTGTTGGCTTCGACCTCGACCAGACCGTCCTGCACGAGGCGCTGCACGGCCTCGCGCACGGGCGTGCGGCTGACCCCGAGGCGTTCGGCCAGCGCGATCTCGGCCAGGCGTTCGCCGCTGGTCAGCTTGCCGGTCAGGATTTCAGCCTTGATGTGGTCGTAGACCTCGTCGCGCACGAGGTTGGGTCTGGCGAATCCCAGCGTTTTGGGTGGCTCGAGTCCGGGTTCTCGAGATGGCTCCGAGGTCAGCATTGTATACAGGATACAAAAGTGGGTTCAGAAATGCAAGGCGACCCCTCCGTCATCAACCAAAAGCGGGCTGACGACACCTCCCCTGCCTTGGCAGGGGAGGTCTTGGGCATTTTGGGTTGTGGAAGCGGGCAACAGTTAAGACTTGCTCGAACCCTTGCCTGGATCGCGACCCGCCACCAGGCGTCCCGTCAGTTTCTGAAACCCGGCCTCGTCGCCGCGTTCCAGGAGCGCGGCTTGCTTCGACCAGGTGGGCAGGCTCGGCGCGAAACGCATCCCGGATTTCTCGAGGGCGGCCTGCAAGGCGGCGTCCTTGGATTTCGAGAGCTGCGCGAAGGTCGTGATGCCCGCCGCGTTCAATGCCGACGCCATCTTCGGGCCGATGCCCTCGATCCGCGTCAGGTCGTCGGGCAGGACGGGTTTGGCGGTCTTCGCGGGGCTGGCTTTGGCGGGTTTCTTCGGTTCGACCTTCGCCGCTTTGGGCGCAGCGGTCTTCTTGGCCGTGGGCGCACTCGAGGCCGGCGCTGTCTTGCTCGAAATTTTGGTCGCAGCACCCTTGCCGACGGCTTTGGTCGCGCTGGCCTCGCTCGGCGCTTTCGCCTCGACTGCCGGAGCTTTGGCAACCTTGCCCGAGACGGCGGGCCCGCCCGAGGCTTTCGCGGGTTTAGGTGCGACCTTCACGGGGGTCGCAACCGCGACAGGAACAGCCTTGTTGGTTTTTGCGGGCGTCTTCGGAACCGCAACGCTCGAGGCTTTCTCGGCGGGGGTCGCGCTCGAAGCTTTCGCGGGCGGCGTTTTCTTCGGCGCAACGGTAGACGCGGCTTTCTGAGCGGTCTTCTTCGATCCCGTAGACGCCGCGCTGGACGCGATCTCGGGCTCAGCAGCTGGTTTCTGAACCAGTGCTTTTGCAACTGGGGCTTTCTTTGGAGGCGCGACAACGACGCCGTCTGGGACGGTCTTTTTTGATCTCGAGGAGGCCGTCTCGGGCGGGGTCTTCTCGGGCTTGGCTACAGTTTTCTTCGTCGTGGACGCACTGGCGCGTTTGGCTTTCGGCGCGCGCAGGCTGACCAACAGTTCCTCGACGCGGTAGCCGGAAGATTCGCCCAACGCGCGGAACGCGTCCAGTTGCGCCGTCCATGATGCCGTGCGGGTCGCGCTCGGTGTGCTGGCGGCGATGACCGCGACGGGTGCGGTGCTCATGAGCAGCGCCTCGAAGGATTCGCGGTTGAACCACAGCACCTCGCGGTAACGGTTGACGCCGAGCACAGATTGGGCTTCGGCATCGTTGAACAACTCTTCCAGGAACGCGTTCGAGGCTGAACCCGCCAGGGAATCCTGCTGCGCGACCAGCAATTTCGCGTGCGCCACGCTGCGCGAGGAATCAGTTCCGCTCGCGCCGAGTTCCCGCAGGGTATTTTCCAGGGTCGGCCCGAGCCGCCATTCGTCGATCAGGCTGCGCGAACGCGCCGAGGATGGGTCGCCGTCGAGTTGACCCAATCGGCGCGTCAGCACCCAACTGAAGACGCCGCCCCATCTGACGGGATCGTCGCTCAATCCCAGGCCGGGCGGCAGCTTGAGCACTTTTTCCAGGTCGGATCGGACGCCCGCTGCGAAAGCCGCACCGTCAGGGTTGCGTTGACTCACGGATTCCACGCCGTCTGCGAAGCCCTTGAGTTTCGCCTCGAGTTCGCCCATCAAGCCCGCCGCCGACTTCGCGCCGCGCGCCTCGATCAGGCTGCGGAACACGTGCGGGTTGACGACCTCTCGCCACGGCCCGAGGATCGGTTCTAAGACCAGGTCGCGGCTGGCGTCCTCGATGGAGGGCACGCCGCGCGGCCCGAGCATCTGCGCGATGCGCCAGTAGCGTCCGTCCCAGTCGTAGACCTCGCGCCAGTCCAGCATGACGCGGCGCTCGAACGGCCCGAGCTCGAGTTGCAGGCCGTCGTGCGCGATGTCCTTGCTGCTGCGGATGTACTCCAGGCCGCTGACCAGATCGCGGTAGATCGCGTAGTGCGCGCCGTCCGGGTTGAGCCCGAGGCCGTCCACGACGCCCGCTCCTCGGTGCTTGCCGCGATCCCCGTGCCGGATCGTGCCGCGCACAGTGCCGTATTTGTTGTGGTACACGATCAGCGCGCGCTCATCACCGAAACGGTTGGAGTACGCGAAAACATCGTCGCTCACCACGCCTTCCAGGGTATGAAAATCGTAGAGCACGAAGTTTTCCACGTCCGCGAACAGGTAGCGCTTTTTCAACAGCGGAAAGACCTGCTGGCGGTGGTACTCGATCAGGCCGTCATCCGGTGATTCATCGTAGTAGGCGCGGCGGTACTCCATGCCGTACTTTTCGGTGTAACCCTCGACCTGCCCGTGCCCGAGCATCGGCAAGCCCGGCAGCGTGGCGCACAAGACTGCCGCACCGAAATACTTGTCACCCTTGCCGAACTGTTCGACCGCCGCTTTCTCGTCGGGGTTGTTCAGGAAGTTCACGTAGCGCTTCATGATTTCCGGCTCGAATTCCAGGGTGTTTTTCATGATCGCGCGGTACTCGCCGTTCTTTTCGTCGCGCAGCATGTTCATGAAGGCGCTGTTGTAAACGCGGTGCATGCCCAGCGTGCGCACGAAGTAGCCTTCCATCATCCAGAAAGCTTCAGCCAGCAGCAGCGTGTCTGGCGCTTCGATGGCGCAGCGATCCACGACCTCGCGCCAGAACTCTTCGGGCATCATGAGATCAAAATCCGCTTTACTCAGACCGAATTCGCCACGGGACGCGATGGCGGGTGCGCCCGCGCCGGGTTCCGGGAACCACAGGCGCTGAATGTGCTTCTTGGCGAGCGTCATGGCGGCATCGAAGCGGATTACTGGGAACTGCCTGGCGACGTGCAGGATCGTCTGGATGATGGCTTCGCGCACGTCGGCTTTCAGGTAATCGAGTTGCGCGGTATCGTTCCACGGCAGGCTGGTGCCATCGTTGCCGTGATAGATGAAGGTCTCCGCGCCCGTCCACCTGTCCAGGCGTTTGAACACGACCGCCGCGTCCGAACGATCCCAGTAGTGGTCTTCCAGAAAAATTCCGACGCGCTCGTCGTTGGACAGATCCGGGCCGTGAAAGGTGTAGCTCGGGAACGGCGGGTACGGCAGTTGCACGAACCAGTCCGGGTGTTCCATCACCCAGCGTCCATCGACACCGATGTGGTTGGGCACCATGTCGGATGCCATGCGGATGCCGCGCGCCCAGGCCCGAGCCTTGAGGTTTTCCAGTGCGCCCTCGCCGCCCAGGTCGTGCGCGATCTCGTAATCGTAGAGCGAATACGCGCTGGCCACGGCGTCCGGGTTGCCCATGCGCCGCTTGATGTCCTTCGATGCGGCGGAACGCTCCCATAACCCGATCAGCCACAGGCCCGTCACACCCCAGGCCTGAAGCTGATCGAGTTCCTCGTCGGGCACATCAGCCAGCGTGCGGATCGGGCGCTGGTAGAGCCGGGAAAGCTGATCGAGCCACACGAAGGCGTTCTTGGCCATCAAGACCAGGCGCGGCATCCACTCGCGATCGACCGTGAAATTCTCGGGTTCGTATTCCAGCAGTTGGCTCGAGAGCGTCTGGATGTGAACCTCGCCGCCGAAACCGCCGGGGCCACCGGGGCCGTTGGCTGCGCCCTGCGCCAGGAACCACTGGCCTTCCTCGCGGATCAGATCCACGCTCGAGAGCAGCCGCACCGCGAAGCTACCCAACGCGCCGGAAAACCGCCCGAGCAGGAATTCCAGTTGGGCTTCCAGCGAATACGGGTGCGAGAGCGCGGGCATCCGCAGGGCGCGGTACAGCTTCAGGCCGCCGACCGCCGCGAAGCCGGGTTGGGTGTCGAAGAACTGCTCGACGGCGGGCACCAGCGCCGGGTAGCAGGTTTCAAATTCCAGGCGCTCGTCGTCGAAGAGTTCCAGGAACGGTGAGAAGGCTGGGTTGGCGTTCGCCAGGTGCAGTAGGATCAGTTCCTCGAGAAGAATTTCCCTGTTCGGCACGCCGTCCGTCTGACCCTTGTAGTACGCGTCCACGTCCAGGTTGCGGCGGTAGACGCGCACGGGCGGGAATTCGTCGCAGAAGGTTTTGAGCGTTCTGTCCACGCATTCCGCGCCGATGCGCGCTTCGAGCGCGGCCAGGGTTTGCGCCATCAATTTCGGGTTGTGATCCTGTTTGTAGCGGTTCAGCATCACGTGCAGCAGTTCGTCGATCAGGCCCATGGCGTTCAACTGGCTGGCCTGCACCGCGCGCTCCGGGAACCTGGCCAGGTCGCGTTTGGCGTTCATCTTCTGCGCGAAGACGCGTGCCGCGAAGAAATTGGGAAAGACGACGTTGCCGGAACTGGAGAACAACTCGAGATCAAAGCCGTAATAGTCGCGCGATTTGCGCGAGACGTGAAATTCCATCCGACCGCGTGGCGTGGCCCGCTCCGATCCGCGTGGCGTGGCCCGCTCCGATCCGCGTGGCGTGTGCTGCTTCAATTGACCGTCCGAGTGTGCGCGCATGAATCCCTCCCGAACCGCTGAGGATCCCCAGAACGATACCAATAACCGGGTTGGCTCGCCTCGAACTCGAGAAATTGCGTACGGAACGCTCGATTTTCTGGTGGGCGCGCAATCTGGGCCAGACCGAGTCTTCACGACCCCGAACCATCACCAGGAACACCGTCCCAGACGCATTTATTGATTCGCGCACTGGACGATGTTCTCGTCGTAGGCGCGGTTATTTACGAGCCCGAGACGCGCACCGCAGGGCGCGCAGTCATCGTGTGGAACGGCACGATTCTCACAAAAGCTGGACGAAGGCCGTTATCGTGAGAGGGCTGATCGAGGTTCCGAGCATGACGACGCCAGCCTTCCGAAAAACCGCGCACGGCACGGTTGCAGGGGCATTTCCGACGCCCACGACACCGCTTCTGGGGCGAGCGCAGGAACTCGCGGCGGTGCGCGACCTGATGACGCGGGCGGACGTGCGGCTGGTCACGCTGGTCGGGCCGGGCGGGGTCGGCAAGACGCGGCTGGCGCTGGCCTGCGCGGGTCTGATCGCGGACGATTTCGCCGACGGCGCGTGCTGGGTGGCGCTCGCCAGCCTGACGGAAGCGGCGCGCGTCTGGCCGAGCGCGGCTCGAGCCCTCGGGCTGCCCGACCCGCCGGAGGGCGCGGCGGCGCTCGAAGCCCTGAAGCGCCACCTCTCGAAGCGTTCCGCGCTCCTGGCGCTGGACAACCTGGAACACCTGATCGAGATTGCGCCCGAGCTGGTCGAGCTGCTGGAAGCCTGCCCGCAGTTGAAGGTGCTGGTCACCAGCCGCCGCGCCCTGCGGGTGCGCTGTGAGCACGAGTACCCGGTGCGGCCCCTCGAGCCGCCTGACGAGGCCAGCCCTGAATCCGTGGCCCAAAACGATGCCGTACAACTCTTCGTTCAGCGCGCCCGCGCCATCAGGTCGGACTTCAGACTCGAACCCGAGAACGCCAGCGCCATCGCGCAAATCTGCGCGCGGCTGGACGGGCTGCCGCTGGCGCTCGAACTGGCCGCCTCGAGGTTGCGGTTGTTCACCGTGGACGGCCTGCTTGAACGCCTGAGCGCACCGCTGGACGCCCTGGTGGGCGGGCCGCGCGACGCCAGCCAGCGCCAGCAATCTTTGCGGGCCACGCTCGAGTGGAGCCTGACGCTGCTGGAACCCGAGGAGCGGCACTTGTTCGCGCGGCTGGGCGCGTTCGCGGGCGGTTTCGATCTGGAAGCGGCGGAAGCCATCGGTGGGCCGAACACGCTGGCGCGGCTGGAATCGCTGGTCGAGCAGAGCCTGGTGCAATCGCAAGTTGGCCGCTTTTCGATGCTCGAGACGATCCGCGAGAGCGCCCTGGAGCACCTGCACTTGGATGGGCAGATGGACGAGGTTCAGGCGGCGCACGCGCGCTACTTTCTGAGCCTGTGCCAGCGCGCCGAACCCGAAATTTACGGCCCGAACCAGACGGCCTGGATTGACCGTCTGGAAGCCGATCTGGACAACCTGCGAGCCGCCATGCGCTGGGGTCTGGAGCGCGACGCGGCGCTGACCCTGTTCGTGGCTGGATCGCTGTACCCCCTGTGGAATTACCGCGGTCGCACCCACGAGGCGCTCGCGTGGATGGAACGCGCGCTGCGCCCCGGCGAGGGCAGCCCCGAAGTGCGCGCGCGGGCGCTCGAAGGCATCTCGGATTACCTCTACTACGTCAGCCGCTTCGATGAAGCCATCGAGAAACTGCGCGAGGCGCTCGGGCTGTACAGAGAACTGCGGCTCGAGCGGCGCATCGCCTCGGTGCTCTCGCACCTGGCCAAGTGCGAGGACAGTCTGGGTCATCCGGATCGGGCCAGAACCTATCTCGAGGAAGGGCTGCAAATCGCCAGGGCGAACGGTGAATCCGACATGATCGCGCAGGTGACGTTCGCGCTCGGGCTGAACCTGTACGGCGCGACCGAGTTCAAACGCGCCAGGGAGACCTTCGAGGAATCGCTCTCTTACGTGCGAGCCAGTTCACCCAATGCGATCTCGGGGCGCTTGATGGCCATCGGCATGATCGATTACGCGCTCGGGAACAGCCCGCGCTCGAAGGAATCGCTCGAGCGCGCCCTCGAGATCGCGCACGCGCAGCGCAACCTCAGCCGCACGCGCAACATCCTGCCGTTCCTGGCGATCACGCTGGCCGACCTGGGCGAGCTGGAGCGGGCGCGCGCCCTTCAAGAAGAACTCTTGGTCGTCAACCTCCAGACCCACCGTGGTGAAGCGGGTTCCGGCCTGGAGGACAACTGGTTGATGGCCACCGCCGCCATCGCTGCGCGCGAAGATCAGCACGTCCGCGCCGCGCGACTGGTCGGGGCTTCCAACCGTTACCGCGAAGCCGAAGGGCTGCCGTGGCTCGGGCCGGATCAGGCGATGCTGGAGCGCTTCGCGCACAGATCCATGCGCGCCCTGGGTGACGGCTGGGATCGCGCGGTGGCCGAAGGGCGCGCGCTCGAGGTCGAGGAGATCCTGAACGCCCCGGAACCCGGCCCGCAACGGCAACGCGACGAGCTGTCCACCCGCGAACTCGAGGTCGTCTCGTTGGTCGCGGACGGTTTTTCGGACGCGGAAATCGGTGATCGGTTGGGGATTCGTCCGCGCACGGTCAGCACGCACCTGACGAGCATCTACAACAAGTTTGGCGTGCGATCCCGCACCCAAGCGGTGCGCGAGGCGCGCTCGCGCGGCTTGCTCGGGCGCGCGTAATTCCGTTCGCACGCAATCCCGTTCGCGCCGCTACGTAGTTTCTACGATGCCCAATAGTCCCCCACGCCGTATGGTCGAGGCGACGATCCTTCGCGTTCGCGCAGACCCTCGAGGTGCAACCCATGCGAGTTCAATACCAACCCATCCCGCCGTCGGCACCCTCCAACCTCGAGAAAACACCGTCCACGACGCAAATTTTAAAATGCGTCCTGGACGGTGTCCCTGATGCAAGCCTCCCGCGCGCACGGCGATTCTCGAGCCTCGGGCTGGCCTTGATCGCGCTGGTCATCGCGAGCGCCTGCAACCAGACGCCGACGGGCGGAAGCAACCCGCCGCCACCTCCGATCGGCAACCCGCCACCCGCGCCGCCGCCCGTCCCCGGCGGCAAGTGCGCCGTCGTGTTCGAGGTCAACCACAAGGTCAGCGTGCCATCGAAATGGGTCAATTCCGCCTCCGCCTGCGATTACCAGGTCAACGGCACGGTCAGTCTGTCTTCTTACCTCGAGATTGAACCCGGCACGGTCGTGCAATTCAGCAAGGACGCGACGTTTTACATCGAATCCGGCGGACAAATGAACGCCGTCGGCACGGCGGGCGCGCGCATCCAGTTCCTGCCGGAAATAGATGTCAAAGGCTACTGGAACGGCCTGTCGTTCATGTCCGGCAGCCGCGAGAGCCGCCTCGAGTACCTGGACATCCGGGGCGCAGGCCAGACCGGCGGCGAAATCTGGAAGAACTTCGCGGGCATTTCCGGCGGCGGCGGACTGATCACCTTCAAGCACAACCGCGTCTCCGGAAGCTACGCCAACGGCGCGAACTTCGGCGAGGATCTGCGCCTCAAGGAATTCGAGGACAATATTTTCGAGGACAACCTGGGTTTCGGCCTGGTGATCGGCTACAACCAGGTCGCAATCCTCGACAAGGCCAGCGATTACGTCGGCAAGAACAAACCCAACACCAGCCCTTACATTTATGCGCGCTGGGTCAACGACTTCCAGGAACCCGGAACCTGGAAAGACCTGGGCGTGCCCTACTACATCAGCATCGTGATCTACGTCAAAGCTGCCCTGAGGCTCGAGCCGGGCGTCAAGATCGTCGCGGCGGACGGCACGAGCATCGACGTGCGCTCCGGCGGTTCCCTGAGCGCCATCGGCACCGCACAGAAACCGATCGTCTTCACCGCCGAGACCCAGAGCGCGGGCGCGTGGCAGGGCATCGAGTTCTTCGAGTCGTCCTCGAGAGATAACAAACTCGATCACGCCCAAATTCTGTACGCGGGCAGCGGCGCGGCAGCCGTCAAAGTCGGCGGCGCGTTCGAGGGTTCCTACGCCAGCATCGCCAACACCAGAATCCAGTACAGCGACGGTTACGGCATCTGCACCGACGACGGCCTGAACACGCCCTCCGTTCTCGAGCAGGGCGCAGGCAACGTGTTTGCCAACAACCGCAGCAGCGACGTGGCGCAGTGCCCCTGAAGCCTTCCAGGAGTCGCACCCAAAAACCCAGGCTCGAGGAGCCGCACCCAGCCGGGCGCAGCCGGGAACGTCGTGCCAGACGGCCAAAACCTCGGGATCATTTCACAAAGATACCCAGCTTGTATCGTGGAATCTCGAGACATGCAGGACGCACCGCGAGCACCGCAGATCCATTAAGTCAGCACTAAGTCGGTCAGCTTAAAACTGAGATTGCACACGCGTCTGCCAGGACGCACACCGGACGCAAGGAAAGGTGGAACAAGATGAAACACGCGCTGCTCGGCTTGGCCGCGGTTCTCGCGCTCACGGCTTGTCCAAGTAAACCCGTCACACCGCCACCCCCGCCGCCACCAGCGAACGGCTCGGCTTCGGTTTCCGGGTTGCTGATCTTGCCGGGTCAGGTCGGAGAGAACCCGCCGCCCGCACCGCCATCCCCCACACCGCCCAGCCCACCCACGCCACCGCCGCCCAGCCCACCACCAGCCGCCGGAACGTTCTCGGGAACGGTCAGCGTCCCGAGCGGTAGCGGCGGCAGCGTCACGAATACCAGCGTCGCCGCTTGCGTGGTCACGTCATCGACGACCTTCGATTGCGCCAATGCCAACAGCAAGGGCGGCAAAATCACCAGTTCCGGCTCGAGCGCCAACTTCTCCATTTCCGGCCTGGCAAACGTGCAGTACATCGTGTACGCCTGGAAGGACATCGACGGCAGCGGAAAAGTCAACGCGGGCGATTACCTCACCTTCTACGGTGACGACGGCACGGGCAAGGCATCGATCATTCAGCCGCCCAAGTCCGGCGTGAACCTGCCGATGTACACCGTCACCGGCGCGAATGGCCTCTCGGCTTTCTCGAGCAGGACGCTGACACCACTCTTGCGCGATCAGACCATCCAGAGCGACCCAGTCGGTATCAATCCTGCCCTGTCCAACCCATCAAAAGCGCAACAACCGGAATTCGTTCCCGGCGATGTGATCGTCAAGTTCCGCGATGGCATCGCTGCGCAGGGCATCTCGAGCTTGCGAGCGCAAATTTCGGGTGCGGTCGTCAGCCTCTCACGGGTCGGTGCGCTCGGTGCGGCCCTGCCGCGCACGAGCCTGTTCCGCGCCAAGCTTGACGCGGCGGGCACGCTCGAGATGGCGCGTCAACTCGAGCAACGATCCGACGTGGAATACGCGGAACCGAATTACATTTCCAGAATCCTGAAGGTTCCGAACGATCCGAATTACGTGCTGCAATGGCATTACAAGGCCATGAACCTCGAGGCCGCCTGGGACATCACCGACGGCACCGCCAACCCGATCACCGTTTCCGTGGTGGACACCGGCAAGACCGACCACCCGGATTTGCAAGGTACCTTCGTGGGCGGTTACGACTTCATCACCGACCCCACCGAAGCGGGCGATGGCGACGGGCGCGATGCCGACGCCACCGACCTGGGCGGAGATTCCGGCTATCACGGCTCGCACGTCGCCGGAACGATAGCGGCGCAGACCAACAACGGTTCGGGCGTAGCGGGCGTCAACTGGGGCGCGAAGGTCGTGCCGGTGCGCGTCCTGGGTGTCAACGGCAGCGGCACGAACGACGACATCCTGCCAGGCATCCAGTGGGCGGCGGGTATCCACGTGGACGGCGTGCCGGACAACCCGAACCCGGCCAAAGTCATCAACCTGAGCCTGGGCGGCAAGCGCGTGTGCAGCCAGACTGAACAGCAGTTGTACGACAGCATCAAAGCCAAAGGCGTGATCGTGGTCGTGGCGGCGGGCAACAGCGACGACGACGCCAGCCAGTACTCTCCCGCGAGTTGCAATAACGTCATCACCGTCGGCGCGACTGGCCCGACCAACACGCGCGCCCCGTACTCCAATTACGGCGCACCCGTGGACGTGATGGCTCCGGGCGGTGACACTCAACAGACCTTCAGCCTGGGCGGAAAAACCTACCCCGCAGGCGTGCTCAGTACGCTGCTGGATCAGAACGGTGCCCCCGTCTTCGGCTTCTACCAGGGAACCTCGATGGCCTCGCCGCACGTCGCGGGCTTGGTGTCGTTGATGCTCAGCAAAGATCCCGGATTGAGCTTCGATACCGTCATGACGCGCCTCAAGGCCGCCTCGAGCCCGTTGAGCGCTACCGCCTGCAACCGTCCGAGCGGCAACGATTGCGGCGCGGGACTGGTCAACGCGGCCAGAGCACTGACCGGGACGGGAACCACCCCTCCCCCACCCGGCCCACCGCCGCCACCGCCGCCCACCACGGGCAACCTGAAAACCTACGTGGCCGCGCTGAAATGCTCCGCGCCCGATTGCAGCCTGTTCGACCAGGACGGTTCCGTGATCACCGAAGTGCAAGCCAACAACCTCGAGGTGTCGTTCAAGCTGACCAACATGACCGCCGGAACCTACATCGCGGCGGGCTGGCAGGACGTGAACAACAACCAGAAGGTAGACGCGGGTGATCCCTTCGGTTTCACCAAATCCTTCGCCATTGGCGCCAGCCAGAACCTGATCGGGTTGGTGATTCGGATGCAGCCGATCACGTCCGCTTCCGCAGGTGCAGCCGCACCATCCAGGCTCGAGCAAACGCTGGGTTCTCTGGCGCGCCGATAGCCTCAGCAACACCGTCCGGCACACGTTATTTAATCTGCGTGCCGGACGGTGTTCGCGTGTGTGACCGTTGGTTCGAGTCCTTCCATGACGATCTCGAGATTGGTGAATTGAAGTTCACAACCGCGTGATTGCACGGCTCGGGTAATCTCGAGATTACCGTTCTTGCGCCATCAGACAGCACCTTCTTGCTCACACGACCAGCACCTCATGGGCTGTTCGCGCGCTCATACGCGTTCTCGAGAATCACGTCTGTGATGGCAGCTCTGCGAACAGTGTTTTTGCTACAAGCGAAAATCCCGCGAGTACCGAAACGCTGGCGATATCGTTCGAGGAGAAAGCTCTGGGATCGTTCCAATCACCATCCCAGGCCGTGATCGTGCGCGCGTCGGGGTCAATTGCCCAGTAAACGCGCACGCCCTCGCGCTGGCAGAGTTTCTTTTTGACACCCAGATCGCGGGTTCGGGTCGAGGGCGAGAGAACCTCGATCACCCAGTCTGGTGGGCCTTCAATGCCGCGCGCCGTGACGATTTGAGCGCGTTCGCGCGAAACGAAAACGATGTCGGGTTCGATCACATCGCCCTGGTTGAAAATCACGTCGAGCGGAGCGGTAAAGACCTCGCCCAGACCTTGCGCGTCAGCGTGGTTGAAAAGCGCGGCGGACAAACGCATCACGATGCGCTGGTGAAGCGTGTTGGGGGCTGGAGCCACAAGCAAATCTCCGTTGATGAGTTCACGGCGCTTCCCATCTTCAGGGAAGTCCTCGAGGTCCTCGTAGGTGAATCGCACCTGCGTCATGAGGAAAGTCTAGCGGAAGCCCCCACCCAGCGCGTGAGATGGGACCCAAGACGAAAACACCGTCCCACACGCGTTTCTTAAATCGCGTGTGGGACGGTTTTCTTTATCTTAGGCCGTCAATCCAGGATCGCTTCCGCGAGCCGCTTGACACCTTCTTTGATCTCTTCCGGCGTGGGCGTGCTAAAAGAAATCCGCATATAGTTCTGCCTGGGGTTGCCGGGGTAAAAAGGCACCCCAGGCACGAACACGACGTTGGCCTGAATGGCTTTCTGGACGAGTTGGGCGGTGTCCACGCCTTCGTTCATGCGCGCCCAGAGGAACATCCCGCCTTCGGGCTGGCTGAATTCCAACACGCCTTTGGGTAGCGCGGCCTCGAGTTCGTCGATTATGGTGCGGGCGCGCAGGCCGTAGGATTCGCGGATGCGGGGCAGGTTGGCTTCGAGTCGTCCGCTCTCGAGGTAGCGCGATCCGAGGAGTTGGTTGAAGGTGCTGGTGTGCAGGTCGGAGGCTTGTTTGGCGATCAAAATTTTCTGGCGCACGGGTTGCGGCAACGTCATCCAGGCGACGCGCAGTCCGGGTGCGAGAATTTTGGACATGGTCGAGAGGTACGCGATCCAGTCCTTTGCGCCGGGCACTTCGTCGCGCAGCGCCAGGATCGGTGGGACGGTTTTTCCGGCGAAGCGAAGGTCGCTGTACGGGTCGTCCTCGACGACCAGGATCCGGTGTTTGACGGCGATCTCGAGGAGTTTGCGGCGGCGCTCCAGGGTCATCGTGCCGCCGGTCGGGTTGGCGAAGGTGGCGACGGTGTAAATGAATTTGGCGGTCTTGCCGGAGGCTTTGAGCGCCGTCAGTTTCTCGTCGAGGTCTTCAACGATCATGCCGTCGGCGTCCACTTCGATGCCCAGGTAATCGGCCTGGTACAGGTCGAAGACTTGCACGGCGGCCAGGTAGCTGGGTCGCTCCAGCACCACGACATCGCCGGGGTCGAGCATGATCTTGGCGATCAGGTCGATGCCCTGCTGCGAGCCGTTGGTGACGACGAATTCGTCGGCTTGCAATCCGTGCGCACCGCGCGCGGCCATCAGTTTGACCAGGTTCTCGCGGAGTTTCAGGACGCCGTCGGTGACGCTGTACTGAAGCGCAGCGCGGCCCTCAAAGTCGAAAACCTCGAGCGCGGCCTGACGCATGCCATCCACGTCGAACAGTTCGGGCGCGGGCAATCCACCCGCGAAGGAGATCATGTTGGGTTGGGTCGTGACTTTCAGGATTTCGCGCACGAAGCTGGCTTTCACGCCGTTCATGCGCGAGGCGAATGGGTAGTGCTCTGTCATGGCTGGGACTCCGATCCTGCTCGAGATCTGACGCACGGTCGCGTGCGCGTGCTGCGAACGTCATCCATTCTGACATCCCGAAGGCCGCCAGCGTCCAGTACCGACCGCGCAATTCGGGCGAGTCAATAAAATGCGTCCCAGACGGTGTTCACGACTCGGGCACCGTCCAGGACGCTAGATTTGCGATGTCACCTCAGAACAGCGTGACGCGCGCGACCATGTCGGCCAAGCGCAAGGTCATGCCCGCGCTCGCGCCCTGGGTGACTTCCAGGCCGAACCAGATTTTGTTCTGGTTGACCCCGTCGCGCAAAATGTTGCCGCCAGCCCCACCACCGAAGGTGAACGCCTGGGCCGCGCCGCCCGCAGAGAACCCGATCTCGCCGGAGAGTTTGACCTGGCTGCTGGCCGAACAGATGGAGTACAGACCGCTGGCAGAGCAGTTCGGGTCGCTGGCCGGGTCGGTCGTGCGCCCGTAAATGAAGGCCTTCAGGCTCGAGACGACGTTCGTGCCGCTGGCGTTCCCCGTGACCGTGACCGAATTGATCGAGATCGGCGTGTTCTGGCGCAGCACCGCGCTGGCCAAAGCCTGATAGATCACCTGGCCGCCGGTCGGTACGAGCGCACCCAGGTTCAGGCTGACCGGATCGACGCCGACCATCAATGGGATCGCTCCGCAGGCCATCAGGCCGGGGATCAGAACTGCGCTCAGGGCCACCCGCCACACCGCGAAGGATCGTTTCATCACGTGAGTGTACGTTTGGATGTCGGGGTTTGGTTGTTCAATTTCCTGGCTTTCGAATCGGGGGTTCCGGTCGTGCAACCCGGCGCGAGAACACCGCTCGAGTTCCCCCCAAAAGAACCGTGGGGCGTTCCGAGAAAAACCTGATCATCGGGTGAGGAAGCTGTAAGACGCCCACGGGCACAATCATCAAGTATTGCCTGCGCAATCGGGCATTTCACCCTCACCATGACCCTTCGCGTTCGTACCCTCAGGTTGGTCGGTTTATCGATTGCCGCGCTGGTGGCGGTGGTTTACTTCACCATCGCGACCCTCTCCAGGGGCGATTACGCTCGGCTCGAGCGGCGCGAGGCACTCAAGAACATTCAACGGCTCAAGGATGCGATCACCACCACGCGCGGCTCGCTCGATCTGGTCGTCAAGGACTGGTCGGCCTGGGATGACACGTATGCCTTCATCAAGGATCGCAACGCGGCGTACCAGAAATCGAGCCTGACCGATTCCTCGCTCAGCAACCTGAACATCAACCTGATCGCGTACCTCGACGTGAACGGGCGAACCGTGTTTATCAAAGCGCTCCAGAACGGTCATCAAACCCGATTGCCAACGGGCTTAGAGACCTACCTGAAACCGGGCAGTCCGATGTTGCACGGCTCGAATCCGTCCAGCATGACTTCCGGTTTGATGCGCCTTCCCTCGGGATCGATGCTGGTCGCCTCTCGACCGATCCTGACCAGCGATGGTCGAGGCCCGAGTCGCGGCACGCTGTTGATGGCGCGGTATTTCGACGACGAGCTGCTGACGGAGCTCGGCAAGGTCACGCACCTGTCGCTCTCGCGAATTTCGCTTCAGGATCGCGCATTGGCAGACAATGACCGCGAGGACATCGCAGCGCTCTACACGGGCCAGGAGGCGGTCGTGCACCCGGAAGGCAACCGGACGGTCGCCGGGTACTTCCTGCTGCGCGATGTTTTCGGAACCCCAGCGACGGTGGTGCAGATGAAAGAGCCGCGCCAGATCTACCTGCAAGGCGAGATCAGCTTGCGTTACATGCTGATCTCGTTGACCGTCATCGGGTTGGTCTTCGGGGCACTTTCGGTCTGGCTGCTCGAGCGCGACGTGCTCTCGAGGTTGACGCGGTTGAGCAACGAAGTCAGCCGGGTCGGGCAGAGCGCTCAATCTTCGGCCAGCGTCACCGTGGACGGGCAGGATGAACTCGGTTCGCTGGCCGCAACGATCAACACCACCTTCCGGGCGCTCGAGCGGGCCCAAATCGAATTGCAGCATCGCGAGCACGAACTGCGCGTCAGCGAGGAACGCTACGCGCTGGCCGCGCAAGGCGCGAACGATGGCTTGTGGGACTGGGACATCGAAACCGATCGGCTTTATCTCTCCGAACGGTTCAACAAGATCCTCGGATACGGGCAGGACGAGATCACGCCCACGTCCGTCACCTGGAAAGCGCTGTCGCACCCCGAAGACCGGGAGCGTCTCGAGGACGAGATGAGGGCGCACCTGGAAGGTCACTCGCCAAACTTTGCCAGTCAGATTCGTCTTCTTCACAAGAACGGCACGTACCGTTGGGTGCTGTGTCGCGGCCTGGCGGTGCGCGACGCGAACAGCAAGGCGCACCGCATGGCGGGATCACTCACGGACTTGGCCGAGCGCGGCTCGTACTACGACACGCTGACGGGCTTGCCCAGCCGACGGTTGTTCATGGATCGTCTGGATCGCGCCGTGGCGCATCACGCGCGCGACGAACGTTTCGGATTCAGCGTGCTGTTCATGGATGTCAACCGCTTCAAGGTGCTCAACGACAGCCTGGGACATCTGATCGGCGATCAGTTGCTGGTGCAGATGGCGCGGCGACTCGAGGAGAACATGCGTCCCGGCGACACGGTAGCGCGTCTGAGCGGCGACGAGTTCGTGGTGCTCATAGAGAATCTCAATGCGCACGGTGAGCCGAGCGCGCTGGCGGAACGTTTGCGCCGCGCCCTCGGCAAGCCCTTCATGCTCGACGGACACGAGGTCTTCAGCGGCATCAGCATCGGTATCGCGACCAGCCCGATCGGCTGGACCAGTTCGGATTACCTGAGGGCCGCCGACACGGCCATGTACCGCGCCAAGGCGCTCGGTACGGGCATTGAGGTTTACGACGCGACCATGCACACCGAGGCGCTGGAACGCATGAAGATCGAGACGGGTTTGCGTTACGCCCTGGATCGCGATGAGCTGCGCGTGTTCTACCAACCGGTCGTATCGCTCGAGACGGGTCGCGCCGTCGGATTCGAGGCGCTGGTGCGCTGGCAGCATCCGGAGCGCGGGCTGCTGGAACCCGGCGCATTCTTGCCGATCGCCGAGGAAACCAGCTTGATTGCTGAAATTGACGCCTGGGTGCTTCGCACGGCCTGCGCGCAAGCTGTGGGTTGGCCCACTTCCCCGCACGAACCCGCCCGCACGGTCAGCGTCAACTTTTCGAGCCGTTCGCTGGCCGAACCCGGTCTTTTTGAGCGCGTCAAAGCCGCGCTCGAAGAGACGGGATTGCCCGCGCGCCGACTGCGCTTAGAAATCACCGAAACCGCCTTGATCAAGAGCGGCGACCACCTTCAGGTGGCGCTGGCTCAGTTGCGCCAACTCGGCGTGGCGATCCTGCTGGACGATTTCGGGCAGGGTTACTCGAGCCTGTCGTACCTGCACCGTTTCCCGATCAACACGCTCAAAATTGATCGCGCTTTCGTCAACGATCTGGTTCGTCTCGACAAGGCAAACGGCGAATCCAGCGAGATCGTTCAGACGATCATCGCGCTGGCGCACAACATGGGTATTGACGTGATCGCCGAAGGCATCGAGACGCGCGAGCAATGCTCGAAATTGCGCGCCCTCGGCAGCGAGTACGGCCAAGGCTACCTGTTCGCCAGCCCGATGGATGCCGCGCTGGTGGCCTCGTGGGACGCGTCAACTCAGGCTGCGATGGTCTGAAGCGGCTTATGCGTTGGCTCGAGCGCGGCGAGACTCTGCCCAGCTGATCATGCGCGTCTGGAGGAGCGTTCAGGTCATAGACCCGTACAACGCACGATTTTTGCAGGAGAGACTTTTCAGGTTGCCCTCGCGCCAACCCTTTGATTTCGCGTCAGGGCCAGCCTTTCGAGGCCGCAACTCGAGGAACACGCCTTCCGGACGGGCGCTGCACCGTCCATCGAGCCGCATCCGAAATAAACACCGTGCCAGACGAAGAAATTCGTGTCAGGAGATGAAAACACCGTCCAGGACGGTGCTCCAAAGACGCAGACTGTGACGCGAAGGCTCGAGATTTTCTCCTCGGCCTCAGACGTGCTTGACCTCGAGCGTGGCCGTTGGAACGCCGTGGGCTTCCGTGGTTTTGAGCGATGCCGCGTGGGTAACGCGGTTGCGCCCGCAAGCTTTGGACGCGTACAGGGCGCGGTCGGCGTCCTGAATCAGATCCTGAGGTGTTTCCATCTCATCTTTCAAGGTGGCCACGCCCAAGCTGGCGGTGATGCTCCGCAGCGCCCAGGGTTGAGCTTCAATGGCAGCCCGGAGGCGCTCGGCAGCCCGGCAACTCCCGTCGGTATCGGCGCGCGGCAGGATCATGATGAATTCTTCGCCGCCGTAACGGGCCGGGAAATCCGAGCTGCGCGCGACATCAAAAATGACTTGCCCGATGGTTCGCAGGATGTCGTCTCCGGCTGGGTGGCCGAAGGCATCGTTGAATTTCTTGAACTCGTCGATGTCGAGCATCACCACGGACAGGGCTGCACCGGACGATCGCGCGCGGTCGAACTCGAGGCGCAAGCGGTCATCGAAAGCGCGACGGTTGTTGAGTCCCGTCAGGGCATCGAGGTGAACTTTCGTCTCGAGCGTCTGGTTAACGCGCGTCAGGTGCGCTTGGTTCTCGCGCAGTCGATCCTCGACGCGGCGCAGTTGACCCAGCAAACTGAAGCTGAACACCAACGACAGCAGCACGCTCAAAGACCCGAATGTCAGCAGCCGCTTGCTGGTCTCCGTCTGTTCGATCAGGCGATTCTGAAGGCGTTCCGTCAGCGCGTTCGCGGCGTTGCGCATGTCATTCGCGGTGAACCAGTCCACGTACCCGTGCTGATCGAGCGAATCCGAGAAAACCTTCCAGGTTTCGAGCGCGGGACGGGTTTCCTCGGGGAATTGGGTTCGGAGCGTCTGAAAAATCGTGCGCATCTCCGCATAAACCTGCCGCCAACTGCCGTCCGCTCGAAAGGTCGTGCTGTGAATATAGAGCGCACGGTATCGCAAGGAACCGCTCAGGTTCATCGTCTGGATGTCGCTCTGAGAGTTGTTGGATTGCACCAGCGAAATCACGAACAACAGCACCGAGAAGACCGTCTGGATGATCAACAGCACGGGCATGCGGCGTTGCGCACCGGTGGTTCGGTATTTGCGCGCGGAAGTCTGCACGAAACTGCCGATTGTAGCCAGCACAAACGGAATCAGGTCAATCATCCACAACAAAGGAGTGTTCGCCTGTAGCTTGAGCGCCCCGACGAGCGTTAACTGACCGACCCGCGCACATTCGATGAACGTCCCGAGGATCGCAAAGCAAGCACCGAACCCCAGCCCGATCAGTGCGAGCCTGGCAGTCGCGGGTTGAGCGAAAGTTTGAGGTTCGTCTGCAGTCACGAATCCATCCTCGTCGAGGGGTTATTTCGTGTCAGGGTAACGCGTTTCTCGAGTTGACGACACCGTTTTTGACCATCCGAAGCGCGAATGCTCAGCTTGCAAATCGGATTGTTCCGGGAAGGCTCGAGTTTGATTTCCTCAGAGCCTCGAGCGGCACGACTGACGAACGATCAAGCGCATCGGGAAGCGAACCACGCTCGGGGCGCGGTTGCGGGTCAGTCCGGTTTCGATCTGCTCGATGATCACTTTGGCGGCGCTGCGGCCCATCTCGTAGGCGGATTGCGCCACGACCGTCAACGGCGGGTCGAGCAGCGTGGCGACGGGTGAATCGTCGAAACCGATGACGGACACGTCGTTCGGGATGCTCAACCCGAGTTCCCGCAAGACCACCAACGCACCCGCCGTCATCATGAAGTTCACGGCGATCACGGCGCTCGGCTTGCGGCTGGCGTTGGCAAACAGCGCCCGAGCCCCTCTCGCGCCGTCCTCAGCGGTGTTCAGACCCGTCACGATCCATTCGGGCGGCAGGGGGATCCCGGCAGCTTGCAGGGTTCTCCTGACGCCTTCCAGACGTTCCTGGCCGCTGGTCAACCTGAGGTTTCCGGCGATCACGGCGATATCCCGATGACCCAGATCCAGCAGATAACGGGTCGCGTCGGCAGCCCCCTGAACATTGTCGGAGATGATGTTAATCACGCCCTCGACGCCGCTCATGCGGTCCACCTCGACGACCGGGATTTCTGCCCGGACGAAGGCTTCGATGGTCGAAAGATCGCCACCGGTCGGCTCGAGAATCAACCCCTGGACGGGGAAACGGCGCAGCAACTCGAGGTCCTCGCGCTCGCGCAGGATGCTCTCGTCGCTGTTGCACAGAAGCGTGCTGTAGCCCTGATTGGAGGCGTAATCTTCGACGCCTTTGGCGACTTCGGCATGAAATGGAACCAGAATATCCGAGATGATCAATCCCAACGTGCGGGTCGCGCTTTGCCGCAGGGAGCGCGCTGTTTGATTGGGACTGTACCCGAGTTCCTGGGCGGCGCTGAGAATCCGATCGCGGGTTTTTTCAGCCACGAGATCCGGGCGCGACAGCGCTCTGGAGGCAGTGGCGGTCGATACGCCTGCGCGTTGTGCTACTTCGTCGAGGGTCACCATGTCGCGCTCGCTCCCTGCTGCAACTGAGCTGAATCGGTCACTGCAAATTTGCAGTCGTGCTTCAGACTGTATATCAGGCTTCAGCGTTTCGTGCGCCCGAACCGCACCGGCTTCAACTCCAAATGTCATAAACCAAACGATAAAGGCGCGATTAACGCGGGCGAAACTGGCGCGTTTTCTCCGTCCAGAACGACATATTTTTCGCACGACCCGAGAGACTGGCTTCCAGTTTTCGACCGACCAACAGTCTTTTGGGTGTTGACAAACTCAGAAGCTCTGACTATAGTTTTTTTGCAAACGATTTCAATTTGGTTCGTGCGTAAGGCACGCGTTTTTGTCACGTGCAGCATTGGCTTGCACCAGCTTGCAAGCCGCTCACCACGGCTTTGAATCGTTGCACCAATCCGGGCATCAATCTGGAACCCGCCCCGATCCGGCACAGGAGCACACCCATGACCGATTCAACCCGCACGCTCGAGGTCGCACCGTTGAACCACGCGGCTTTTGCACCGTTCGGGACTGTGCTGGGGGAACCCGAAACGCCACCGACCCTGGATCGCGGCGACATCACGTACTGGCACGCCACCTCAGACCTGGCCGGACTCGAAAAAAGCGGCGTCACGGGGCACCTGATCGCTCACCGACGCGATTTCGTACTGACGCAAATTGAACGCCACAACCGCACCCCGGAAGCATTCATCTCGATCGCGGACTCGAGCGTGCTGATCGTGGCTCCTCCGGGCGAGCTGGATCTGGGCCGCATCCGAGCCTTCGTGCTCGAGCCCGGTTGCGGCGTGCTGCTCAAGCGAGGCACCTGGCATTGGGCTCCGTTTCCGCTTCGGGAAACCGCTCAGTTCCTGCTGGTTTTGCGCCGCGAAACCGTGGTGGACGACATCGAAATGCTCGATATCCCAGCTCACACGATCAACATCCACGCCTGACTCGACCGATCCTTCGACCCCTCGCCCTCTCGTTTCCACAAGGAGAACCACCATGCGCAAAACAGCACTCGCAGTTCTCGGCCTCGGCGCGATCGCCGTCGTCGGCCTGGCGCTCGCCCAGGGCAAGCAGGCCTCGATCGGATTGATCACCAAGACCGAATCCAACCCGTTCTTCGTCAAAATGCGCGAGGGAGCCTCAAAGAAAGCTGCCGAACTGGGCGCGAAATTCACCTCGGCCTCCGGCAAGTTCGACGCCGACACCGCCAGCCAGATCACCGCGATTGAGAACATGGTCGCCAGCGGCGTCAACACCATTTTGCTCGTCGCCGCCGACTCCAAGGCGCTCGTGCCATCGATCAAGAAGGCCCGCGATGCGGGCGTGATGGTCATCGCCCTGGACAGCCCAACCGAACCCGCCGATGCCGTCGATGCGCTGTTCGCCACCGACAACTTCGAGGCTGGCTTGCTGATCGGCAAGTACGCCAAGGTCGCCATGGGCAACAAGAAGCCCGTCATCGCCACGATTGATCTCTCGCCTGGCCCGTTGGTCGGCATCTTGCGCCACAACGGCTTCCTGGCCGGAATGGGCTTCAAAGGCATCGACGCCAAGACCGCCAATCAGGTCACTGAGGGCGTCGCCTGCGCCCAGGACGGCTTCGGCGATCAGGCCAAAGGCCAAACCGCGATGGAGAACTGCCTCCAGAAGAACCCCGACATCAACCTGGTCTACACCA
>CAXTKV010000033.1:18939-33347 GCA_964244895.1 uncultured Deinococcales bacterium | reverse complement strand
TTCAACGATGGCGGGGGCGGGCTGGGCGCGGGGGGGGGGCAGGGGGGAGGGGCGGGGGGGGGGGGGCGCAAACTCTTCCGACGCCTGTTTTCCGACAACCCGCCGGACAGCCTGGTTCAGGAGGCGGCCCGCGTCTTCCGCGAGCAGGCCAGAGCGCACGATCAACTCAAGCAGGTCGTGCGCGCCATCGTGCTGTCCGACGAGTTCCGCAACACCTGGGGCGAGAAGATCAAACGTCCCCTCGAGGCGATGGTCTCCACATTGCGGATTCTCGAGGCGAACTTCGAGAAGTACGATGCGTTGTGGTGGACGGAATGGTTCGGTCAACCGATCTTCGGTCACCGCCCGCCGGACGGGTACGCGGACACGATCCCCGACTGGAGCAGCACGCAATCCATTTTGCGCCGCTGGCAGTTCGCGCTGGGCACGTCTCACGGCTACCTGGAACACTTCAAGGTCGATGTCAACAAGGCCGTGCCCGAAAACATCCGCACCCCGAACGCCCTAGCGGATTTCTGGATTTCCCGGATTCTGGGCCGCCCGTTGCGCATTGAACACCGCGCCGAAGTCATCAAATTGCTCGCCCAGGATCAGCCGCTCGATCAACCATTAGAGGGTGATGCCCTGACCTGGAACGTGCGTCAGGCGGTGGCGTTGGTGCTGATGACGCCGGATTTTCAGTGGCGCTAGGGATCGTCAGGAGTCGAGGAGAGTCGGAAGTCAAAGTAAAACCGCGCAAGATACGCACTCCTCAAAATGCCTCACGACCGACCCCGCACTCGAGAACACCGTCCCAGACAAACGATTTTGTTGCTCGAGAATGCTGTCCCAGACGGTGCCGCGTAAACTTCGCATTTCGCTTTTCCCTCTGACCCCTGACTCTTTTCGACCCCTGCGCCCCACACGCGAAAGGAAACCCCAATGGATCGCCGCGATTTCTTGATGGGCTGTTCGACCGCGATTGCCGCCATGACGGGCGGCCAGTTGACGCAACTGGCCCTGGCCGCGCCGGGCGCGGCGACGGACGACGATCAGATCCTGGTGGTGGTGTTCCTGCGCGGGGCGTGGGATGCGCTCAACGTCATGCCGGTCATCGACGGCCCGGATCGCGGGCTCTACGAGGCGGCGCGTCCGAACATCAAAATTCCCACGCGCGGCGAGGGCGCGGCGCTCCGCTTGACCGACCAGTTCGGGCTGCACCCGGCGCTCGAGCCGTTGATGGATTTGTACCAGGGCAAACGCATGGCGATCGTTCCGGCGACCGGAATGCCGTCGGATACGCGCTCGCATTTCGACGCGATGGAGTTCATGGAACTCGGCACGCCGGACAACCGCCAGACGAAAACGGGCTGGATCACGCGCCACCTTCAGAGCGCGCCGAGAGCCTCGAAGGCCACCAACGTCCTCTCGAGCGCGCTGTCCATCGGTGATGGCCTGCCGACCTCGATGCTGGGCGGGCTGGACGCGACGGCGATGGATTCACCGGACGATTTCAAGATCTCCGACGACGAGGGCTACCGCAAGCGCTTCGAGAGCGCCCTGGCGCGCCTCTACGACGGTGAAACCTGGTTGCACCGCTCCGGCCAGAAGACGCTGGCGGCGGTGCAGACCATCGCTCGGGCGGGCTTCAAGGAATACCAGCCGTCTCAGGGCGCGGACTACCCGAAGGATTCCAGCTTCGGCTCGAGCCTCAAGACGGTCGCGCGGATCATCAAGCAAGGTCTGGGTTTGCGCGTCGCCAGCGTGGATTTCGGCGGCTGGGACACGCACCAGTACCAGGGTGACGGCAGTAAGGGCTACTTCACGGATTTGCTTTTTGAACTTTCCAAATCCCTGCGCGCCTTCCACAACGACCTCGAGAACGCGCCCGACAATCTCGCCAAGCGCACCACGGTCGTCGTCATGAGCGAGTTCGGGCGCAGGCTCTCGCAGAACGCCAGTTACGGCACCGATCACGGCCACGGTAGCCTGATGTTCGTGCTGGGCGGCAGCGTCAACGGCGGGCGCTTGTACGGCAAGTGGCCGGGCTTGGGCCAGGATCAGCTCTACGACCGCTCCGACCTGGCCGTGACCACCGATTACCGCACGGTGGTCAGTGAAATTCTTTCGAAGCGCATGGGCAACCAGAAGTTGGATGCCGTCTTTCCGGGCTTCAAGTTTGATAAGCCCCTGGGGATCGTTTGACGGGTACTTCTCGAGGACACCGTCCAGCACGCATTCTAACAATCGTGTGCTGGACGGTGCTTACGGTTTTTAACTCGAGCCAATGATCGCGCCCACAGATTTTCCGCGAAGCTCAGGCTGAATCTCGAGGGTTCCCGCGCCGCACGCTGAATCTCGAGGCGTGGTTGTGACGGTCGTTCCCGTCACACATTGTTGCGCCGTGTGATGGAGAACAGACCGCTGGCCGTGACACGAGCGCCCGTACGAATCACACGAAGGCCAGTATGCGCTTCTCGAGATCGACTCTGCGGGAAACCCAACGAGCAAAAAACGGGCCTCGAGACGCATCTCGAGGCCCGGCAGCGCAGCAATGCTGAATCAGGCCATCTTGCCGACGGCGTACACCACGCCCTGACGCACCTCGAGCTTGAGGCCAGCCAAGGGCAATTTAGCCGGGCCCTTGGCGACGGTGCCGTCAGCGTTGAAGGTGCTGCCGTGGCACGGGCAGACCAGCTGGTGATCTTTGTTGGGCGCGCCGGGCTTGCAACCGGCGTGCGTGCAGACCAGCGTGTAGGCGGTCAGGTAAATCTTTTTTTCCTTGTCGGCTTCCATGATCCGCGCGTCTTCCTTGGCGGGCGCGGGGACGCGCACGAGCAGCGATGCGGCGCCGTCGTAATCGAAAGCGGTCGAATCGTAGTCCTTCTCGAGGGTTTTCAGCTCACCGATTTTGACTTCCTTGGCGGCTTGCGCGAAGGTCGGGGTGCGGCCCAGGGCGAGGCTGGCGCTTCCCACGGCGATGGCTTTCACGACAGTGCGGCGGTTGGTCTGCTCTGACATACACGTCCTCCTGTGGTGCATTCTCGAGCGGCCTCGGCTGGGCTTCCAGGTGCGTTTGACTCTGGGTGCGTCCAGCGAACCGCGTTTCACCATACCAACTGCTCAACGCGCAGAAGGCGAGTTGGGCGTGAGCCCAAGATGAACAAAGTTTATCTTGGCGCGTTGTCGTCCGATGTCGGTCGGTGGCTAACGTGAGAAAGGCGCGTGTCCAGCAGAATTCCTTTTGACCCAGCGGCCTCTCCAGCAGTTGCCAATACCGTGCGAATGATCCCTCTTCGCCTCGGTAGGAAACAGGGCGAGGTCTCGAGCCAGGGTTATTCAGCCGGGCCGACGGACAGCACGCCCAGGCACATCTCGTCCTCTGTACCCTCGCCCCAGACGATGTAACGGTGTTGACTTGAGGCCCAGTTTCCGGTCGCGGACGCGTTCGCCATCGAGTTGTCGTGGTGGCAGGACAGGCGGATGGTATCGCCCGCCTTGATCACCACGGGCGTTTGAAGCTGATAGAAACCCTGCCAGTTGAAATCCCACTTTGGAATGTCCAAGAGCATCCTGGCGTTGGGCGTGCCGGGGTTCAGTTCGATGGTGCTCGAGCGTCCGCGCAGGTGCATGTGTTCGGCCAGACCGTAGAGCGTGAAGGCTTTGGCGGTCGCGGGCAGCGTGTAATCGCACGATGACGGGACGTTGCTGGCATCGCCCGCGTCGGCGTAATCGAGCAGGGTTTTCTTGCAGCCGCGCAACAAGAAATCCGGGATCAACGCGTTGCGTTCGCCGAACTTGGCGGCGTTGTCCTTCAAGGACGCGCTGCGCTCGCACAGCGCGTCCGCGACCCCTTTCGGGCACGGCAGTTCGACGGGCGCGAGCAGCAACGCCGTGCGGATCGGTTGGAGCTTCGCCCCTTCTGGCGCGTAGAACAGATCCACGCTCGTCTGGTCGGGTTTCACGCCGTTGGCGAGGTTGTAGTGCATCTGCAAGACCAGCTTCGTGCCCTTCGGAAGCGGTACGCCCGTGCCCTCGCGGTTCTCTACTTCGCCGCTTCCGGGAACCCACGCGCCCAACCAGTTGCCGCCCGCGCGCGGCGAATCCGGGATGTTCGGCCCACCGAAGCACGTCCAGCCCTTGCCGCCCGTCTGCTGGTCGAGCGCGGTGGCTTTTGCGGCGTCATCGCCCTCCATCTTGTAGACGATCACGTGATGCACCACGCTGGTGGAACCTGGATTGATCCGGAAACCCGTCACGAAGCGGTCTTCGGTGACTTTCGGGTCGATCAGAAAACAGCGGTAATCGTCCTGCGATTTGTTCGAGGGCGTGTACGGCTGCATGCTCAACGTCGCGTCCGGCTTCTGTTTCGGCGCGGCGCCGGCGGTCGTACTCGAGACCGGATCACCGAGCTTGGCGCCACCAACCACCCAATCTGCGATGGTCGTGCGCTCCGCGACGCTGAGTTTGCGCTCGTGCATGAATTTCGCGCTGTCCGGCCCCGGCATCCACGGCGGCATGGATTTGTTCTTGACCACGCGCGCAATGTCGGCGGCCCGCGCCGTGACCTCCTTGGCATCCGTCAACGCGAACGGCGCGATGCCTCCGTCGGTGTGGCAACTCGCGCACTGCGCTTGGATGATCGGCTGAACGTCCTTGTGGTACGTCGGCCAGACGCTGCTGCGCGATTGCGCGAGCTGCGGCGCGGTCTGGAATCCGCTCGCGGCGACCGTCACGACGCCCGCCAGCGCCATCGCGGTGAGGGTTCCAACCAAAGTTAACCTGGCGTTTCCATAGTCGTGTTTCACGCGTTTTCCTCCGGCTCGAGATGGTTGTCAGTATGCGCGAGCATGATCAACGAGGGACGCACGGCGCGTCACAATTCCCTCGAGCTACGGTACGAGACGCACCGTTCCCGCAGCGTTCCCAAATGGATAAGGCTCGAGGAACACCGTCCAGCACGGTATTTCTCGAGATGTAAAAATTGCGTCCTGGATGGTATTCTCTACGGAATAGCTTCGGCTTCCTCTGGGACGGGCACGAGGTTCAAACGCACGAGGTAACGCTGTGCGCCGAACCTCGAGAAATACTTCCGGGTCAGATCGTGAAGTTCTCGCTGGAACGCCTTGGCATCCGCGAAATCCAGGTACACGGAATCGTGCATCGAGTTGTGAATCGCGGGTTCGTCCGGCCCCAGCGACAGAATCGAGTCGGTAGAATCACCGAAGTTGACGTGGGTCGAGAATACACCGTCCTGGTTGCGGTAGTAGTGCTCAGTCCGGCCTCTCGAGGCCGCGAAGGTGTACCGCATCCCGTGCGCCATCGCCCGCTCGAAGAAGCTCGACCAGCCACGATTTGCGTGCTCGTCCCAGACACCTTCGAGCCGCACGATCAGTTCGTCAGCCACGGAACGGTAGACCTTGATCGCGCGCCCATCCCTGGATTCCTCGCGCACCACGCGGAGCAACCCGAGCTTCAGGTAACGCCGCACCCGCGCGTACATCGTGTTCGGCTTGCAGTCCGTCTCGCGCGCGGCCTGATGGACGGTGCAATCCCGCGCGATGAACGGCGCAAAATACTGGAGTTGAGCCGCATCCCACAACAACCGGATCGCATTATCGTCCGTGACCTCAAAGCTGCTCGATCTTGCGCGTTTCATTTCAAGCAGCCTAACTCGAGACTCCGGGCATGAGAATCCGGCGCTTGATCGGCGAGAATCTCGCACGCCCTTTGCGCGAACCCGCGTTTGGTTTGTTCCTCATCGGGCAGACCGTCTCGAGGCTCGGCGACCGGGTTTCCGCCGTCGCCATGCCGTTCCTGGTGCTGCAACTCGGTGGTTCCGCCGCGGAACTCGCGCGGCTGGCAGCGGTCTTGAGCCTGACACAGCTCGCGTTCTTACTGGTCGGTGGCGCGCTCGTGGATCGCTTCTCGAGGCGCGCGACCATGATCGTGACGGACGCGATCAGCGCCCTCGGGATCGGCGCAGTCGTGATGCTGCTCGCGCTCCATCGGCTCGAGATGAATCACCTGTACGCGCTCTACGCTTGCCTGGGCGTCTGTAGCGCGTTTTTCTTGCCCGCCTCGCAGAGCATCCTGCCGGAACTCGTCCCCAAAAACCTGCTCGTTCCGGCGAACGCCCTGCGCGCTTTCGCCAACGAGACGAACGGAATTCTCGGCCCGGCCTTCGCGGGCGCGTTGATCGGCCTGGGCGGAATGTCGCTCGCGCTCGGCTTCGATGCGATCTCATTCCTGGTCGGCTCGGCCTGCGTTCTGGCCGTGCGGTCGCGACCTCGAGGCATCGAGGGCTCCTCGAGCGCCCCGAAACCCTCGTTCTGGACGGATATTCTCGGGGGCTTCCGCTTGGTCGCGCACCAGCCGTGGTTGTGGATCACGATCTCGATCTTCGCCTTCGTCAACGTTTTTGTGGCGGTCGGCACGGCGATATTGCTGCCGCTCCTGGCGAAAGAACGCTTCGGGGATGCTCGGTTTCTGGGGTTAATCCTGTCCGGCACGGCGGCGGGCGCACTGATCGGAGCCTTCGTTCTCGGGCGCATAAGACACATCTCGAGACGCGGCGCGACAGCCTACGCGGGCGTGATCGTGAGCGGTCTGTGCCTGATCGCGCTGGCGTTATCGCCTACGCTGCCGATCGCGGTGATCGCAGCGGCCCTCATGGGCGCCAGCATCGTGGTTTTCGGCGTGGTCTGGGAATCTACCCTTCAAGAACTCGTGCCGACCGAGGCTCTGGGGCGCGTGGCCAGCGTGGACATGCTCGGATCGTTCGCGCTCTTGCCCGTCGGGTTCATCGTGGTGGGCGCGCTCGCGGAACGGATCGGATTCACCGACGCGCTGCTCGCGTGCGGTGCGTCCACGACGATCCTGGCGAGCCTCGGGTTGATCGCGCCCGCCGTGCGGAATCTGCGGTGAGCGCCTTCGCTCCCGAAAAGCAGAGAATGCCGTCCAGCACGGTATTTCTCGAGCCTCAATGTTCGCGTACCAGACGGTCTTCTGCCCCTGACCGACCCTCACAGCGGCGGCGTGAACCGCCCGTCAATCGCCGTCCATCCACCATCCACGAAATGAATCGTGCCCGTCACGTAACTGGAAGCCTGAGACGCCAGGTAGATCACGGGGCCAGCCATCTCGTCGGCTTCCGCCCAGCGTCCCAGCGCGCTCTTGTTGGCGTACGCGTCGTACCATTCCGGGTTGTTCTTGATCTGCGCCGTCAACGGCGTGTTGACCACGCCTGGCCCGATGGCGTTGACCCGAATGCCGAAGGCTGCCAGTTCTACGGCCATCGTCTTGACGATCTGCAACACGCCCGCTTTGGTGGCGGCGTACACGGCCTGACCGGGTTCCACCACCAGGCTCCTGATGCTGGAAAACACGATGATGCTGCCGCCCGTCGGGGATTGCGTGCTCATCTTGCGCGCGCCCTCGCGCAGCAATCGGAAGTTCCCCTTCAGGTTCAAGTCCACCACCCGATCCAGTTCCTCGTCGGTGTAATCCAGCACGCGCTTGCGGACGTTGATGGCGGGCGTGCAGACCAGCACGTCAATCCGATCCAGACCGTCCACGAGCGCCTTGATGCTCTGCGGATCGCCCAGGTTGGCGATCGCGGTGCTGGCCGTGCCGCCTCGAGCCGTAATTTCCGCCGCGACCGCCTTCGCGCTCTCGAGGTTCAGGTCCGCGATCACGACGTGCGCGCCGAAATCCGCCAATCCCAAACTGGAGGCTTTACCGATGCCGGATGCACCGCCGACGACGAGCGCGGTTTTCCCAGTGAGTTCAAACAGTGCACGGTAATTCATGATGATCCTTTCTGTTACTCGGCCTGAGATGGCATTGGGGGCGGGATGTCGATGCGTTCCAGACCGATGGCGTTCAGGAACACGTAAATGCCGATCACGACCAGCGCAGCGTAACGCGCGTTCGATCGTTGCGCCCCGGCGATCTCGAGACCCGCGCGGCTGAACAAGACTTGCGCGATGAAGCACGCGAAACCGACGACGCGAAACGCGAAATAGGTCGCGCTCTGCGTCAAGCGCACGATGGCTTCCTGGATATCCGTGCTGAGCGGCGCTTCTCCCGTGCGCGGCAGCACCTGCGGCGCGAGCGCGAAACACAACGGCAACGCCAGCGCAAACACGACCACCGCGATCGCGTAGCCCGTCCCGACCGAACGGAACGGTTCGTTGTCGTACCCAGCCACGATCATGAACACGAACCCGACCCACAAGCATTGCAGCGCCTTCGCGAAGAACGCCGTGAAGATCAAACCCGCCGTTTCTTTGGCCGGGAGTTGCGTCAGCAAATCTCGAGCCAGCGCGTACTGGCAGAGCGCGTACATGATTGATCCCAACGGTACGAGCGCGAACGCCCACGGGAAGCCCTTGCGCCGCAGTGTCGCCGTGAAGATTCGTTCCGCGAGCGCGCTCATCGTCCCCTCGGGTCGAGGCGGTCGCGCAGTCCGTCGCCCAGCAGGTTCAGGCCGAGCACGGTAATGGCGATCACGACACCCGGAAAGACCGTCGGCCACGGCGAGTTGTAAATGAACGTCTGCGCGTCGCGCAGCATCACGCCCCAGGACGGGTCGGGCGGTTGCGTGCCAATCCCCAGGTAACTGAGCGCCGCTTCCGCCAGTATCGCCACGCCGAACGCGAAGGTGGCTTGCACGATGATTGGGCTGGCCAGGTTGGGCAGGATGTGCCGCGCCAGGATGCGGGGTTCGTTCGCGCCGAGGGCTCGAGCGCCGTCCACGTACTCGAGATTCTTGATGGACAGCACTCCGGCGCGGGTCAATCGCGTGAAGGTCGGCACGCTGGCGAGGCCGACGGCGATCATGGCGGTCGTCAGGTTGGGTCTGAACACGGCGGCCAGCAGGAGCGCGAGCAGCACGGTCGGAAAGGCCGAAAGCGCGTCCATCACGCGCATCAAAAAATCGTCCAGCAACCCGCCGAAGTACCCGGCGACCGCGCCGAACAGCAATCCCAGGCTCGAGCCGATACCGACCGAGATCACGCCGACCAGCAATGACGTGCTGGCGGCGCGCAACAACCTGGAAAGGATGTCCCGGCCAAAATTGTCCGTGCCCAGCAGATGTGTCAGGCTGGGGCCTTTGAGTTGCGCCGCGAAATTCTGGGCGTTCGGATTGTACGGCGTCCAGATCAATCCCAGGATCGCGCACGCGACCAGAAGCAAGAAGATGACAAGTCCGAACAGCAGGTTCGCCGGGAGCCGTTTCGATCGGGCTTCCTGATCGAGCCTTTGAATGTCCTGGGACGCTCGAGTCACGAGGGAACACCGTCCAGGGCGCATCTCAAGAACACCGTCCTGGACGGTCTTTCTGACCTCTGACCTCTGACCGCTGACCGCTTCTCAGTCATATCGAATCCTCGGGTCGAGCGCACCGTAGAGCAGATCCACGATCAAATTAATCCCGACGATCACGGCGGCAATCGTGAAGACCACGCCCTGCACGAGCGGGAAATCGCTGGATTTGACCGCGTCCAATCCCAGGCGTCCCATGCCGGGCAGGTTGAAGACCGTCTCGACGATGATCGCGCCCGCCAGCAGTTGCCCGAGTTGAATCCCTAAAAGCGTCACGATCTGAATCGCGGCGTTCCGCAGGACGTGTTTGTTCAGCACGATGTTCTCGCGCAACCCCTTGCTGCGGGCAGTGCGCACGTAATCCTGCCCCAGCACGTCCAGCACGCTGGAGCGCACCATCCGCACCAAGCCCGCCGCCTGCCCGAGCGCGAGCGTCACGACGGGCAGAATCAGGCTGCGCAGCGCCCGCGCGGGGTCGTCCGTCCAGGCCGTCCAGCCGTTGGCGGGCAACCAGTGCAGCGTCACGGCGAAAAAAAGCGCCAGGATTAAACCCAGCCAGAAACTGGGAATCGCCAAGCCCGCCTGGGTCAGCGTGACCACGATCACGTCGGCGCTCGAGCCCCTGCGCCGGGCGGCGTAAATGCCCGCCGGGATGGCGATGGCGAGCGCCAGCAGCGTTGAAAGCACGATCAACGGAACCGTAACCGGGATTGTGCCCACGATCAACTGCGTCACAGGCGCGGTCTTGGACAGGCTGATGCCCAGATCGCCGCGCGGCAGGCCAGCAATCCAGGTCGCGTACCGCGCCAGAGGCGGTCTGTCCAGGCCCATCTTGTGTTGCAGCACGCGGTAGGTTTCGGGTTCGTAGTTCAGGCCCAACAGCAGTTGCACCGGGTCGCCGGGAATCACCAAGAGCGAGCCGAAAACCATCACCGACGCGAGGAACAGCGTGATCAGGGCGGTGGCGACTCGGCGGATGATGAAGGTCAGTGGCATCGATGGTCTTTCGGGCGAAGGGTGGCGTTCAATCCACGGCGATGGCTTCGATCTCGAGCAACCACGTTGGAACGAGCGTCTCGGCGATCACGACCGTCAGCGCGGGGCGCGCATCACCGAGGATACGCTGCCTGATGCTGCCGTTCTGATCGACCTGATCGGCGTGGGTCAAAAAAGTGTTGACCTTGACGAGATGCTCGAAGCCCATCCCGGCGCTTTGAAGGATATTTTGAATGTTCTGCCAGACGGCCAGGGCTTGCGCCTCGAAGCCGTCTGGAACGCTTCCGTCCGGGCGCTCAGGAATCTGACCGCTGATGAACAGCATCCGTTGGCCGCTGACCTCGAGCCCGTGGGTGTAATTCCCGACGGGCGCGCTCACGGTTGCCGGATTGTGCTTTTTGATCGCGGCCATCCTGACCCCTGATTCCGGCAAGAGGGCGAGACGCGTCCCGCCCTCTTGCCGGATCTCGAGCTGGGAATTTACTTCGTCTTGAACGCGCGCACCAGGTTCGTGTTGGCGACGGGTTGGTTGGCCCACAGCCCGTAGACGTTGGCCTTGGAGGCCGTGATGTTCGCGGCGCTGAACGCCCAGATGCCCGGAGCTTGACGCACCAGAAGATCCTGCATCTGAAAGTAAATGCGGGTGCGGGCGGCGTCGTTGACGGTCACGAGCGCCTTATCCTGGAGCGCCTTGTATTCCTTGTTGTCCCAGTTGAAATAGTAGCCGTCGCGGGCGTAACGATCCAGGTCGTAACCTTCGGCGTGACCGATGATGGTCATGTCGTAGTCCTTGCCCAAAAAGACCTTCTGAATCCAGGTGTTGAACGGCACCAGTTCGATCTCGGCGGTCACACCGATCTGCGCGAGTTGCGCGGCGTAAATTTCGGCGGTGCGGCGTTCGATTGGGAATTCGTTGGCGACGGTGAATTTGAACTTCAGGCCTTCGCCGTAGCCGGCGGCCTTGAGGAGCGCCTTGGCTTTTTCGGGGCTGTATGGCATGCGGTTGGCCAGGTCGATGAAGTACGGCTGACCCGGCGAGTTGAACGACCCGATGACCGTGCCGAAACCGAACTGGCCGCCGTCCACGAGCTCTCTTTTGTTCATGGCGTAGGTCAGGGCCTGACGGACGCGCAGGTCGTTGAAGGGCTTGCGCTGGTTGTTCATGCTGACTGTGATCTCGCCGGATGACACGCCGACCGTGACTCTGAAATTGGGGTCGGCCTTGAGCGAAGCGGCCTGCTCGGCGGGCAGACCGATCACGTCGATATCGCCCGATTTGAGCCCCGCGACCTTGGCGTTCTGGTCGTCGCCCAGGAAGCGGAAGGTCACGCCGTCCAGGTAGGGCAGGCTCTTGACGTAGTAGTCCGGGTTGCGCTCGAGCACCACGCTGGTACCGCGATTCCAGGCTTTGAGCTTGAACGGCCCCGTACCGACGGGCGCGACCTTGAGCTTGTCGCGGCCTGCGGCGGTGCTGTAGGTTTCGCCGGGTTCGATCACGCTCTCGTTGCGCGCCAGGTTGAAGACGAAATCGGTGTTGACCTTGTTGATTTTGAACACGACTGTCAACGGATCGGGCGCGGTCACGGACGCGATATCGGCGTAGTACGTCGGGCTCTGCTGGCCGGAATCCTTGGTGCGCGCGAAATCGAACTTGACCTTGACATCCGCGCTGGTGAAGGCGCTGCCGTCGTGGAATTTGACGCCGGAGCGCAATTTGAAGGTGTATTCCGTGCCGTCAGCTGAAACTTTCGGCAGGCCCGCGGCCAGGGCGGGTACGATCCGACCCTTTTCGTCAATGCCGAGCAAGCCTTCCAGGACGTTCTGGTACATCATGCGCTGAATTTCTGCGCCCGCGACTTGCGTCGGGTCGAGCGCGGCGGGTTCGACGTTCATGGCGACCGTCAGCGTTCCACCGCGCACGGGCGCGGGCGTCCCCTGACCCTGGGACGTGGTGGCGACGATGGCCAAAGCCGGAATAGCGAGCAACGCCAGGTACCGTTTACGCATACTTCCTCCTGTTAAAACACGATGGCGCGTTGAAGGCTCGAGCTTTGCCCCGAGCGGGTCTGGTCGGGTTATTCCGCTGTTCAACATAACTGAATCGTGCTCAGGGTGTGAAGTCTGGGCGACGCGATCGGATGACCTGCACGGGTGGTCCGGTCGGGAATGCACCATTTCCGGGAGTACCGTCCTAAACGGCTTTCTTGTGGCATATAAAAACACTGTCCTGGACGGTGTTCCCGAAATCGAGTCGTTCTGGCTCGAGCCTGAAATCCTGGGTTCGAGACCCGCTCACGACAGCGTTCTCGAGAACGAACTCAGGGCTGCGTCAGGAACAGCACGATGCTGGCCGCGTACAGGCGCGCGGATTGCACCAGGTCATCCACGCGCACGAATTCGTCGACCTGGTGCGGAATCTCGCGGTCGCCGGGGCCGACGGTCACGATCGGCACGCCAGCCTTGTGCAGGAACGTGCCGTCGGTCGTGCCGGGAACGCCGCCGTAGCGCGGTGGGCGCATCAGGCTGAACGGGTGCGCGGCCTCGAGCGCCTTGACGATGCCCGCGTTCGGGTCGGTGGCCGTCCAGGGTCGATCGTCGATGATTTCGAGGCGCGTTCTGACGCCTTCCTGGCGTGACAGGCGCTCGAGGATCGTCTCGAGTCTCGAATAGATACCGTCGTGATTCACGCCGGGAACGGTACGGATGTCCAATGCGACCATCGCCTCAGCGTGCATGACGTTCAGTTGCGGCAGGTTGCCCGCTTCCAGAACGGTCGGCGTCAACCACGGGAAACCCAGTACGGGATGCTCGCCCAGATCGCGCTGGAGTGCGTCCTGCAGGGCGCGCACCTCGAGCACGAAGCGCGCCAGCGCAGGGATCGGGTTCAGTCCCGCGTAAGGCATTGCGCCGTGCGCCTGCTTGCCGGTGAACGTGACGGCTGCGCGGATACCGCCACGCTGGAATAAACAAAGCTCGTTCTCTTCGGGTTCGCAGATGATCGCGCCGTCGGCGACGCGACCATCTGCGCTTTTGTGCCAGCCGTCTTGCACCATGCGTTTGATGCCGCGCATCATGCCTTCCTCGTCGCACGGGATCAGCAACCGCACCCGTCCCGGTAAGTCCGGCCCGAGGTCGCGCACCGTTTCCAGCGCCACGATGGCGGCGGCCAGCCCGCCTTTCATGTCCGCCGCGCCCCGACCCCAGATCTTGCCGTCCGCCAGATCGCCAGAAAATGGGTCGCGCGCCCAGTCGCTGCGGTCGCCTTCGGTCACGACATCGGTGTGACCCTCGAGCAGCAGCAACTTGCCGGGTTGACCGGAACCGATCCAATCCGCCATCAGGTTCGGTCGGTTCGGTTCGACTTCGGTGCGGTACACCTCGAAACGGCCCTGGCGCAACCGAGCCTCGAGAAACCCGGCCACGGGCGCTTCAAAGGGGCGTCCCGGACTGGCGACGGAATCCATGCGCACCAGATCCTGGGTTAACTGGACAACTTCTTGAGCGCTCACGGCTTCTGCCGCGTGGTTTGCCAGCTCGAGCGGGTTCACATGAGCAGTCTATCCGCAACAACCGAAGGCGAATTCGAGATCGAAAATGAGAGCGAAGCTTCGCGCCGACCGCCCGCATGAAGAAGTGATCGCCGAACAAGTATTTCTCATGATTTGTCGGTATCGTCTGTGACGGCATATTCAGAACAAATTCGCTCGATCGGGCGCGTTTAAATCGCGGCTGGTTGTGCAATTCCTCACGGAAACTCATTCAGAACACCTTCTTTCTCAGGGAACATCCTTTACCCTTGAGTCGGGGGTAGCTGATGCACGATTACTTTGTCCGAATCGGCAAGCGAATCGTCGGTGATGTGAGCGAGTTCGCTGACCGCGTCGGCTCTCAACAAGTCGTCTGGTTGCAGATGCACGTTCCAACCGATGACCTGCTCGAGGCGACCAACCAACCCGTCGAAATGGTCGGGGTGGACGGCACGCGGTTCCCGTGCCGGATTCAAGCGTTTTTCACCAATAAAACCAGCGAGGCGGAAGTCCTGCTCGAGTATCTGGTGCCGTTGCGCGACTAGCGCACGTAGGAGCTGCGCGACTAGCGCACGT
>CAXTKV010000033.1:0-18839 GCA_964244895.1 uncultured Deinococcales bacterium | reverse complement strand
TGCGCGACTAGCGCACGTAGGAGCTGCGCGACTAGCGCACGTGCAAGCGGCGCGAGGAATGCACAATCTGGATCTGGCATCTCGAAAACACCGCCCCTGACGGTATTCTCGAGATGCACCGTTCAGCATCGCTTCTGAGAACAGGAATGTGTTGCTTCGTGGGCCGAACGATGGAGTTTCATCGCGGCGCGGGGTGCGCGGAGCCAGACCAGAATTGTGTCTCAGTTGCACCCGATCGCGTTATGCTCCAGGGCGTGACCCTGGCCGCGATTCTTTTTCCCTTGTTCACCGGCCTGATCGCGGGCGTGCTGGGCGCGATGCTCGGGTTGGGCGGGGGCGTCGTGGTGGTTCCGACCCTGGAAATCCTTGGGCCGAGGTTCATGGGTCTGGACGTACCGATCCAGAACATCATCGCGGCCTCGCAGGTCGGCGTGCTGTCGGTCGCGGTCGCATCGTCGGCGGGGTACTTGCGTCAGGGTGGCCTGGTGCGGTTCCGTACTGCTTACCTGTTCGCGCCGTGGACGGTCTTGGGCGGCGTGGTCGGGTCCTTGTTGGGGCTGGTGCTGCCACCCAGGTACGTGGCGCTGGTCTTCGCCGTGTTGCTGGTGTACACGGGTGTGGAAATGATTCGCGGCATCAACCGCTTGGAGGTCGAACGCGCGGAACCGTCCCGGCTGGCCACGCCCGCCATGGGGTTCGCGGGCGTGATGTCTGGCTTGTTGGGCATCGGGGGCGGAACCGTGCAGGTTCCCGTGCTGAACCTGCTGGTCGGCTTGCCATTTCGCACGGCAATTGCGACCAGCACCTTCATGATGGGTTTGACCGCCATCGGTAACACGCTGATTTACGCCTCATCCGGGCGGCTCGATCCGGTGCTGGCCGGAAGCGTGGCCTGCGGCATTTTGATTGGGGCGCGGGTCGCTTCCGGGCTGGCCAGCCGCGTGCCGGTGCGGGCGCTCAAGCTGCTTTTTGCGGTGTTGGTGCTGTATTCGGCCTTCGATCTGGTCAGAAAGTACTGGGTGGCCTGAATGGTCAGGCCTTGAACGGGCTCGAGCCGAGGTTGGTGCGCCTGTACGGTCTGGGCGTGATGGTGGGATTGGTGCTGATGCTGTTGGGGCTGGTCATCAGGCCGCTCTTGTGGGTTGGGGTCGGCGCACTTTTTGTCGTGCCGTTCAGCGCCGCCATCCTGGTCTGGCTCGAGGCGCGCCGATCTCGCGACGCTGAGGTCTCCAGAGCGGTGCTGCTGGCGCTCGGCGGGCTGGTGTTGGCCGTAGTGATCGGACTGGTCATCCCGAAAGGTTGAACGAAACGCCCAGGCTCGAGATGCTGGCTCGAGCCTGGGCTGTGAGGGAGTGTGATCGGGTCAGGATTGCGAGGGTTGGGCTTGCGTGGACTTGCGTTTGTTCGTCTGCTGGGCCGCCCAACCGACGACGACGCGAATGTTTTCTTTGCGAAAGCTCCGCCAGCAGACCTTGCCGCTCGCGTCGAGTTCCAGAACCTGATATTGGCCGTTCGGGTAAACCTTGAGCTGCCAGCGGTCGAAACCTTCCAGGGCGTTCAGGTCGCGCAGGCGAACTTCGGCATCGTCAATCGTCATCACGATCTGGCGTCGGGATCTGTCGGGAGGGGCGGCGGTTTCGCGATGCATACCTCGAGTCTGCCGCGACTTGGTAAAAGCCCGGTAAGTTCCCGGTTTCTCGATTGGTCTTTTCTGACACGGTATTCTCGTGTCGCTTCAGGTGGACAAAGCATTCGCTTCAGGAGAGCCATGAACCTTCGATTTGAGCTTCCCGCCTCGTGGCGCGACGTTCTCGCGCCGGAATTTGCCGAGCCCTACATCGCGAAACTCGAGGCCTTCCTCGAGGCTGAACGCGGGGCACACGAAGTCTTCCCGCCCGAAGACCAGGTTTTTTCGGCCTTTGAGCTGACGCCGTTCGACGCGGTGCGGGTCGTGATCCTGGGTCAGGATCCGTACCACGACGAGGCTCAGGCGCACGGGCTGGCGTTTTCCGTGCGGCGCGGCCTCAAAGTACCGCCCAGCCTGGTGAACATCTTCAAGGAACTCGAGGCTGACCTGGGCGTGCCTCGGCCCGATCACGGATTTCTCGAGCCGTGGGCGCGCCACGGCGTGCTGTTGCTGAACACGGTGCTGACCGTGCGGGCGCACCAGGCGGCGTCTCACAAAGGCAAAGGCTGGGAGAAGCTGACGGACGCCGTGATTGCAGCGGTCAATTCGAAACCCGAACGCGTCGTGTTCGTGCTCTGGGGTGCGCACGCGCACAAAAAATTGGAATTGATAGACACCGTCAGGCACACGGTGTTAAAGAGTGCGCACCCGTCGCCGTTATCGGCCCGGAACGGGTTTTTTGGCAGCAAACCGTTCTCGAAGATCAATGCCGCGCTGGGCGAACCGATCGACTGGAAGCTCGAGTGAGTTTGGCTGGCAGAGGACGCGAGCGGCGAGCGACCGGCGTTTCTGGCCTCGTCGGATGTGGATTTTGAGGTGCTCGAGCATCGCGCCATGCTCAACGATTCCGGGAAGTTTCACCCGTGGATCGTCGGAACCTGAGGAAATCTGTACGGTCAATCCGTGCGCTCGCGGCCAAAAAACGCGTCCGGGCCGGGGTCTTCAGTCGCCCAGCCTCGAAAAACCTCGTCCTGGGTGGCTTCTTTGGGCTGCGACGCGATCACGTAACCGTACTGCGTGACCTGCCCGAAGGCCAGGAATGGCGCGGCCAGCGCGGTCAGACTGAGCATCACCAGTCCGGCACTCAGGCCGTCCAGTGCGAGCAACAGCGCGCACAGCACGGCGGGTAGCGCCGAGATCGCGCCGAGCAAAATGGCGGCCTTGAGGCCCGTTACGAGCTTCGGCGAGTTTGCCACGTCATTTGAGGTGATCGAAACGACCAGCGCGTACGCGACCGCGCTGACCGCCAAAAAGACCCACGCCCAGGCTGCGTCCGCTCCGGCGGGTTTATTGAACGCGATCACCGCGATGCAGACGACCGCAATCAGACCGACCTGGGACGCCCAGACCGCGCCCACGGCCTGACGCAGCGCCTGCGCCACACGTTCGGGCGGGCCGCCGCGTTCCACCAGGACATCGCGCAGGACTTCGAGCATCGGGGCAAAGGATAGCAGAAGTGATCGGGAAATCGTGGGTGATGGAGGAGAGGGCGAGTTGTACACGTTTCTCGAGGCTCGATTGGTGGTCTTTTTGCCGAGGAACCACGAAGAATCCTTCGATATCGCTCGGAAGAAGTCGGGCGGGACGGTGTTCTCGGTTGGCTCACCAGGAAAAGACCGTCCAGGAACGCACGGTTTGAACTCAAGAAGTTGCGTGCCAGACAGTGTTCTTCTGAAGCATCGACCGAAGGCGAGTGCCAGCGCGTGTCATGGAGTGCCGTCTGGCACGATGGTTTCTCGAGAAACGGGTTGGCAAGCGCAGCTCGAGACGCTGCACGAGTCGCCGCAGGAAAGGCCTGAACGAATCTCGTGAGAATGCGATACGAACCGCACACGATCTTGTTAGACTCCTGCAAATGCGAGTCAGTTTGTTCGTCACCTGCCTGGCCGACCAGTTCGGACCGCAGAGCGCCACCGCTGCCGTGCAGTTGCTGCGCCGCGCGGGTTGCGAGGTCGATTTTCCCGAAGCCCAGACCTGCTGCGGCCAACCCGCCTACAACGCGGGCTACGCCAGGGATGCACGAGACCTGGCCAAGCATTACCTGGACGTGTTCGAGCGGGCGCTCGAGAAAAGCGATTGCGTGGTCGCGCCGTCCGGGTCTTGCGGCGCGATGGTGCATCACTACCCGGAACTCTTTCACGACGATCCGGTCAACTTGCGGCGCGCCTGGCGCGTTTCTGAACGCACCTTCGAGTTGACGCAGTTCCTGGTGGACGAGATGAACGTGTCAAAGATCGGCGCGGATTTATCGGGCCTGGCGGTCGCGTACCACGATTCCTGCCACGCCATGCGCAACCTGGGCGTGCGCGCGCAACCGCGAACGTTGCTCGAGGCGGCAGGCGCGAAAGTCCTTTCCTGGGACGAATCCTGCTGCGGCTTCGGCGGGTTGTTCAGCGTCAAACTGCCGGAGCTTTCCGCCGCCATGATGAACCGCAAGTTGACCAGCCTGAGCGCGGACGCGAGCCAGGCGGACGTGCTGACCAGCACCGACCTGGGTTGCCTGATGCAGCTCGGTGGCGGTTTGACGCGGCAGGGAAAGCCTTTGAAGGTCGTCCACATCGCGGAGTTGCTGCTGGACGGTCGGCGCGCGCTCGAGCCGAAGCTCGAAGCGGTGAAATCGTGAAACCGTCCGATAAAGAGAAAACACCGTCTAGCACGGCGTTTTATGCGTTCTCGAGCATCGCGTGCTGGACGGTGTTGCTCAACAGGAGGCCAGCGTGGAACTGACGATTCACAACTTCCCGGAAGGCCACAAGAAAGCCCTCGAGAACGACCAGGTTCGCGGCGCGACCTTCCGCGCGACCCAGAACTGGAACGCCAAACGCGAGGAAATGTACGCCGAATTGCCGGACGTGGAATCGCTCAAGCAGTACGCCGCGACCGTCAAGGATCACACGCTCACGCACCTGGATCACTACCTCGAGATGCTGACCCGCAACATCGAAGCCAGGGGCGGACGGGTTCATTTCGCGCTGGACGCGGTGGAAGCCCGCGAGATCATCACCAAAATCGCGCAGGATGCGAACGCCAAAACGGTCGTCAAATCGAAATCCATGGTCACCGAGGAAATCGAACTGAACGAAGCCCTGGAGCGCGCGGGCATCGAAGCGATCGAGTCCGACCTGGGCGAGTACATCCTGCAACTCGAGGACGAGTACCCGAGCCACATCATCGGCCCGGCGATCCACAAGCCCAAAATCGAGGTCGAGCAACTCTTCAACCGACTGTACGGCACGCCGATGGGCGCGAGCGCCGACGAACTGGCGGGCAAAGCCCGCGAGATCATCCGTGAGAAATTCCTGTCGGCGGACATCGGCGTCAGCGGCGTGAATTTCGCGGTGGCGGAAACCGGCAGCATCGTGATCGTGGAAAACGAAGGCAACGCGCGCCTCACGACCAGCCTGCCGCGCGTCCACGTGGCCGTGATGGGAATGGAAAAGGTCATCCCGCGCCTGGAAGATCTAGGCGTGTTCCTGAAACTCCTGCCTCGAGCCGCGACCGGGCAGCGTTCGACCGTTTTCGTCAGCGTGATTTCCGGACCAAAACGCGCCGATGAACCCGAAGGGCCGGAAGCCTTCCACCTGGTCGTGGTCGATAACGGTCGCTCGAGCGTGCTGGCGGACGAGGCCATGCGCGCCAGCTTGCGCTGCATCCGCTGCGGCGCGTGCCTGAACACCTGCCCGGTCTACCAGCAGATCGGCGGGCACGCCTACGGCTGGGTCTACTCCGGGCCGATTGGCAGTGTGCTCGACCCATCCATCCTGGGCCTCAAGGAAGCCAAGTCCCTGCCGTTCGCCAGCAGCCTGTGCGGCGCGTGCGGCGATGTCTGCCCGGTCAAGATTCCGTTGCCGCAGATGCTGGTCACCTTGCGCGAACGCACCGTGGAGCAAGGTCTTTCCGGCGGTCTCGAGTCCGCCGCGATCGGTTCATTCCGCTTCGTGATGACGCACCCGGCGTTGTACCAGGCGGCCAGCAAGCTCGCGCGGTTCGTGCCGTGGCCTGAAACGCTGCCGCAGTGGGGTGCGCCGGTGCTGAGTGAGTGGCAGAAATCCAGGGATTTCCCCGGCCCCGCCAGGCAGTCCTTTCGGGACGTGTGGAAGGGCGGCTTGAAGGACGAACGCGCGGATTCCGTGACGACACCCGCCAAACCAGACATCCCCAGCCCGAAGCCCGAGCGCGAGGCCGCCGATGATTGATCCCGCACAGGAACACCGTCCAGCACGGTGTTCCCAAGAATCTAGAATATGTGTGTGGGACGGTGTTCACCCGAAGTATCCGACTGAAGGTGATGCCTGGGGCGTCCGTTCGGGCGCGATTCATCGCGCCCTCGTCCGAAGCCACCTGAATCATCGTCTCGAGGTTCCGGCGTGAACCTGTACCTCGCGTCCATCAGCCTGATCGTCACCAGCGTGCTGGTCTACCAGATCGCGCAGAAGAACCTGCCGCACGATCTCAACCCGTGGCACGCGCTGGTCGTGGTTTACGCGGTGGCGCTGGGATTCTGCGTTTTGGCCAGCCTGTTTGACCGCTCCGGCAAGGGTTTTCTGGACGCCGTGCGCGGCGTCAATTGGGCCGTGCCGCTGGTCGGCGTGGCCGCCGTCGGGATCGAACTGGGCTGGATTCTGGCCTTCCGCGCGGGCTGGGCGTTGAACATCACGGGGTTGGTGTCCAACGTCACCGTGGCCGTGCTGGTCGCGCCGATCGGGTTGTTGTTCTTCAAGGAGAAACTCAGCCCGCAGAACCTGATCGGGATGGCGCTGTGCCTGATCGGTTTGTCGCTGGTGGTGCGCCGATGAAGCGCCAGGATTTCCTCTCTCGCGTGCGCACCGCGACTGGACGCAACCCGAAAGCGCCCGTCACCAGGCCGCCGGAACCGCCGAAAGCCTCGAGCCCGCAGTCCGATGAGGTGCGCGCCGAACGCTTCAAGCTCGAGAGTGAGCGCGTGCTGGGCAAGGTTCAGATCGTGCGATCAGTTGCGGAAGCCCGAACAGCCCTGAATGAAACGCTCGAGGGCGCGAAATCCTATATCCGTTCGCCGCACGCAATTCTGGACGAGGTCGGATTGCCGCAACTCGTGGCGCACCTGATTCCGGAGAAAGCCAGCCTGGCGGATGTCGGCATCACCGGTTGCGAGTACGCCATCGCGGCGACGGGATCGGTGGCCTTTTCCTCGAGTTGGGGCCGACTGGCCGCGTTACTGCCGTACCACCACGTCGTCGTGCTGCGCGCAGAGCAAATCCTGCCGGACATCGAGGACTGGTACCTGAAAATGGCGGAACTCGCGCGGGCCGGAACCTTGCCGGGCGCGTGGGGCATGCACACCGGGCCATCCAAGAGCGCCGACATCGAACAGACGATGGCCTTGGGCGTTCACGGCCCCGGTCGGGTGGACGTGATCGTGTTGATCGGGTAGGTTGCTACGCATGAAGCCCTCGCCCCGTCTCGCGTTGAATTCCCGAGACGACCGCCGCTCGGGCCTCGAGTCGTTCGTTCAACGCTGGACCTTGCTGGCGGGGCTCTCGTTGCTGGCGGCCTGCGCGCCCGCAACGACCCCTGCCGCATCCGCCGCGACCTTTCAGGCCGGGCAACGCTGGGAGATGACCGGGACGCCCGCCAACGGCGCACAGACCAGGCAGTTCACCTTCCTGCTGAAAGCCCCGAAGGAACGCGGCACCGATCTGAGCTTCGACGATGACCGGGTCGTGACCGTTCAGGGCGTTCAGTACGTGCTGGCTGGCATCCTGTACACCGTTCAGAAGGACGTCGCGGTGGCCACCGCGATTGACCTCAGCACGACGGACGGAACCTTCTGTCTGGTGCGTCAGACGCGCTCGTTCAGGGACGGGGCGCTCGAGGGACGGTTTTTCATCGGCAGCGTCGAGGAATTCATCGGTCTGGCCAGCAAGGACGATTTTTCGAGGTTCGGGCGTTGCACCATGAATCGGCGCGCGCCGCAGGGCTGAAGTTGCCCGAGAAGACCGCGCTGGACGGCATTTCTCGAGATCAGAAAACAGCCTCCCAGACGGTGTCCCCATGGCGCACGAGAACCAGCATCGTTCAGAACGGTGTTTCCTCGTCGGGGACGGAATCCGCGCCCTTGATTTCGGGTTCTTCGCCGTCCAGCACGCGTTTGACCTTGCCCAGATCGCGCAGCATGGCCTGACGCGCGGCGGGAAAGGCTTCCGGCGAGTGCTGCTCGAGATGAATCAGGTACGCGGGTTGCAGGATCGCCATGATGGCGGGCCGCACCTGCGAACCGATCAGCTTGAGGATCGGGCTGGAATCGGGTAAGGCCAACCATTCGCCCCTGGATTGCGTGATCTTGAAATCCTTGCCTAAAAACTGCTGCGCGGTCGGCCCGCCCAGGCAGACGACCGCGCTGGGACGCATGATCTCGAGTTCCTGGCGCAAGAACACGGGAGCGCAGGCTTTGATTTCTTTGGCGCTGGGCGTGCGGTTGACGCGGTTGCCGAATTCTTCTTTCCACGGCCAGCACTTGACCAGATTCGTGATGAAGACCCGCTCGCGTTCGATGCCCGCCTGGGCGAACAGTGCGTCCAGCAGCGCTCCGCCCGGCCCGGTGTACGGTTCCCCGGTCGCGTCGTCGGTGCTGCCGGGCGCGTGACCGACGAACAGCACCCGGCTTCTCGGGTCGCCCTCGCCGGGCACGGCGTGCGTGCGGGTCAACGAAAGCTCGCAGCGCGTGCAGGTGCGCACCTCTGCGCCCAGCGCGTCCAGTGCGCCTGAAGGTTCTGCAAAAAGCGTCATGAGCGCATTTTAGAGCGCATTGATGAACGCTCCCGGAGCGGGCTCGATGATCCAGCCGCACGAAAGCGACCTCTCATTCACGACGGATGAGAGGCCGATCAGATCGAAGCTTACCGGACGAAAGCGCTGGCTCGAGCGGCGGCGGTTTGCGCGGCGGCATCCGTCGGGTACGGGCCGATCACGACGCGAAAAATCTTGCCGCTCGGTTGAACGTTGGCGGTGAAACCGTTGGCGGCCAGGTTCTGCGCGAGTTTCGCGGCGGCATCCACGCTGCTGAGCGCCACGACCTGCACGCTGACGCCGTTCGTGGCGCGCCGCAGGAGGGCTTTTACGGGTTCGGCTGGTGTTGTCGCGGCGATCGCGCCGACGGGTTCGGGTTTCGCACCCGCCGATGCGCTCGCAGACGCAATGCTCGAGGTTGCGGCACTCGGGGTCGCGGCTTCGGGCTTGGCCGGATCAGCAGTCGCTGGGCTCGGGGTCGTCTGGCTCGAGGTTGCGTTGGAAGTCACCGCGCGCGGAGTCACTGCGCTCGAGTTGACCGTCTGCGAACCATCCGCCATCGGTGCGGCGCTCGCGGATGGCGTTTCCACGCCGAGTTCGCTCTGCTCGAGGGTGTTGGGTTCGGGCGTGACGGGCTTGGCGGGGCGGGATTGAATCACGGGCAATTGCTCGTCTGGGACGCCCGACATCGGATCGCTCAAAGGCGCCGTCACCTGCGTACCGGAAGGCACGCTGCCGGTCTGCGCGGGCCGGATCGGTTGCATTTCCACGATCGTCGCGTTCGGTTTCGGGCCGAGCAGCACCGATGCGCCGATGGCTCCAATGGCGATCAGCACGACGAATACGACGGCGATGCGGTTGATTGCTGGGCTCGATGTTCGAGAACGGTACGGGTTCATGCTGACCACCTCACGGATGGGTTCACGTTGACCACTTTCCAGATGGGTTCATGCTGACCACCTCCAGAACGATTGGCTCGTTTTTTCCATGCGCTTCTTCTCGCGGTACGCCTCGAGCTGTTCGATGTCCCACTCGATCAAACTGCGCTCACCGGCTCTGGATTCGACGTGGTGCTGGATTTCGTGGGTCAGGGTTTCCCAGGTTTCGGTCTCCCAGTCGAAGTTCGGGTTGCCACCCGCGACCGCCACGAAGCTGCCGTAGTACATCGCGACGTGCCGTCCGAGCGTGATGTGTGTGGCGAAGAAGCTGTCCATGCCTGGATCGAGGTATTCGCCCATGCGCACCAGTCCGGGTTCAATCGGGTCGGGTTTGGCGTGCTCGAAGACGTGGACGCCCTGCAAGCCCTCGAGCGCCTGCGGCGGCAGTTCGTCCAGGAGGTTGGAAATCAGGTCGCGGAAGTCGGGAAAGGTCATGGTGATCGCTTTATTTTAAGCACGAATCCGTTGAATATCGTGAGGGACGTGACGGAAGCGCTTTCGTTAAGCGTTTTTGCGTACCCGACGTGCTTTGCGGTGACCCTGAATAAACACCGTCCCAGATGGTGTTTATTGGATCTCGGGAACGTCGTTCGGGACGGTGTTCTCGAGCATTGACTCGTCCTGGACGATGCAGAGAAAATTCAAAGCTCGCCCACGAACGCCCGTCCCGGTTCGGGCTTCAACCCTCGAGTATCAGGATTTCGGTACGAGGCTGATCTGAAACACGAACGGCCAGAATTTGCCCGTCACGAACAATCGTTTGCCCTTCTCGTCGTAGGCGATGCCGTTCAGCACGTCCGCACCCGCCGTCATGTCGGTGCGCGGCAGCAATCCGGTCAGGTCGATCAGGGCCGTGACCTTGCCGGTGCGCGGGTCGATCCGCACGATCCGATCCGTCTGCCAGACGTTGGCGTAGACCTGACCATCGATAAACTCGAGTTCGTTCAGGTTCAGTACGGGGCCGTCCGGCCCGGTCACGTTGACGCTGCCCAGACGCCGTTGGGTCAGCGGATCCAGAAAGTACAGCGTCGAGGTGCCATCCGACATGATCAGGCGTTTGCCGTCGTAGGTCAGTCCCCAGCCCTCGGTCGGGTAGGTGAAGGTTTTGAGCTGTTTGAAGCTGTCGCGGTCGTAGACGAAGCCTTTTTTGGTCTGCCAGGTCAGTTGAATCAATTTGTTGCCGACCAGCGTCAGCCCTTCGGCAAAATACTGCGCTGGCACGATCTCGCGCTGAAGCACCTTGCCGCTCTCGAGATCGACCTTGCGCAGGTCGGACTGCCCGTTCAATCCGACGCTTTCGAACAGCGCGCCATCGAAGTACACCAGCCCTTCGGTGAAGGCGCGCGTGTCGTGCGGGTAAACCTTGAGGGTGGTGTAACCGAAGGTCGGCAGGCTGCCCTGCGCGGCGTTCGCGTTCCAGACGGCCAGCCACGCGCCAGCCAGCGCGAGAGCGACGGGAATCAGGCGGAAAGGTTTCACGAGCAAAGTGTAACCGAGCGGGTCAGGCCTCTGTTGCAGGCTGCGTACAAGTTTCGTTCACGAAACCTTGAGTCCGGGCGAAGACCGTCCAGGACGCGAATCTTTGATCCGAGAAATACGCGTCCCAGACGGTCTGCCCAGCTCAGATCACCAATCCAGGCCCGTCCAGCGCACCAGAAACCGCCGCCAGGATCACCTGACTGATCGCGTCGGGGTGCTCGAGCGCGTCCACGATCAGAAACCGTTCCGGTTCCAGTTGGGCGAGTTCCAGAAACCCAGCCCGAACGCGGCGGTGAAAGCCCAGATCGGCGCGCTCGAGCCGATCCAGCGCGCCCGTCTGCGCGGCGCGGCGCAGCCCAATTTCTGGATCGAGATCGAGCAGCACCGTGATGTGCGGTCGCAATCCGCCCGTGGCCTCCCAGGTGACCTCGCGCAGAAAATCCAGGTTCAGGCCGCGCCCGTAACCCTGGTAGGCCAGCGTCGAATCCGAGTACCGATCGACAATCACGGCCTTGTTATCGTCCAGCGCTGGCCGGATCACGTCGCGCACGATCTGGGTGCGGGACGCGCTGTACAACAAGAATTCCGCCACGGGCGCGATCTCGAGGTCGGGTTCCAGCAAGACGATCTGGCGCACCCGATCCCCCAAGGGCGTGCCGCCCGGTTCGCGCGTCGACAGCACCGCATGACCCGCCGCCTCTAGGCTGGCCACGAGCCGCCTGGCCTGGGTGCTCTTGCCCGCGCCTTCCGGGCCCTCGAAGGTGATGAAGATTCCTGGCATCGGCGCAGAGTATAAACCTGTCCGTCAGGCGTTCCGACTGGACGCAGCCCGACTCGAGAATACCGTTCGGGACGTGTTCGCAATCCCGCGTCCAGGACGGTGTTTCAAGGTTCTCGCAGGGGTGAAAGGCCTGTTCGCCCTTTGAAGGGCACTGCTCACTCGAGATTCAATCGCACGCATTTTTTGGCAGCTCTCGAGAAGGTTCGTTCAGTCGTACCGGAATGACAGTACGATCGTCACACACGCATCCTCTGCCGTGTGTGACGGTTTTGCGCTCCTGCCAGAGGCTGAACACGGTTCTGGAGCCTCGAGCTGGACGACCAGCCCCACCCGATCAATTCTTTTTCATCGGTGCGAGCGCCACGTGCGCGATGTACGACCCGCTGCCGTCCTTGGCGCGGTAGCGCTCGAGCAGTTCGAGCATCTCGAGTTGCATGGCTTTGGCGTCCTCGAAATCGAGTCGCAACTGATCCCCCCAGTCGATCACAATCGCCGGGGCGTGCGGCTCGAGCGGGTTGATCGCGATGGGTTTCAACGGGTGCGGACCGTGGCGCAGGCTGAGCTGACCGTCGTCGTCGCGCGAGACGCACATCCCGAAATCGCGCGCGGTTTTCAGGTTGACCATCTGCATGGCGGCCTCGAGAAAGCTGGCCAGGAAACGTCGGTACAACGGCTCGTACTCGCGCAAGAGCATGTCCTCGGGTGTTGCAAAATGCGTGGCCTCGAACGGGATGAAAAACGCGTCGGCGCTGGCCCGATAGCGTTTGATACCGCGCCCCCGGCGAGGAATTTCCTCGACCAGCTCGAGAAAACCGAGTTCCATCAGGCGTCTGATCTGGTAGAGCAACGTGTTCAAGCTGATCCCGAGTTCGCGCGCGACCTGATCGGCGGAGCGGGTTCGGGCGATGAACGGCGTGAGGAAGCGCAACGTGTTCGGCTCGAGCAATGCGGCGGCGCGGATCGGATCGGAGAGCTCGAGCAGACGGCTACTACGAAAACCTTTGAGCATTCGTACAAGCTAGATCCTAGCCTCGGTGCAGGTCAAACCCGACCGCGAAAGGATCACCCATGCAGGATCTTCGATCCATCAAAGAGCCGTCTCAACACAACGCCGATCAGCATTCGACAGCCCGAGGGCAACCGCTGATCGCCCTCAAGAACGTCTGCAAGACCTACCCGATGCCCACGGGAGACTTCAGCGCCCTTCAAGACATCAGTTTGGAGGTTTCACGGGGCGAACTCGTCGCGGTCGTCGGCAAGTCCGGCAGCGGCAAATCCACGCTGATCAACGTCATCACCGGGATCGACAGCCCAACTTCTGGCGAGGTGATGGTCGCCGGAAGCCCGATCCACGCCCTCAACCAGGAGCAACTCGCCGTCTGGCGCGGCAAGTTTGTGGGCGTGATCTTCCAGTTCTTCCAGTTGCTGCCGACCCTGACCATCGTTGAAAACGTGATGCTGCCGATGGATTTTTGCAACACCTATCCGCAAAGCGCGCGCCGGGCACGAGCCCTGTCGCTGCTCGAGAAACTCGGCATCGCGGAGCAGGCCGACAAGCTCCCCACCGACCTGTCCGGCGGTCAGCAGCAGCGCGCCGCCATCGCCCGAGCGCTCGCCAACGACCCGCCGATTCTGGTGGCGGACGAACCGACCGGCAACCTCGACTCGAGAACTTCCGAGGACGTGATGGAGCTTTTTCAAAGGCTCGTGCGCGAAGGTAAAACCGTCGTGATGGTCACGCACGAACGCGATTTCAGCCGTTACTTCACGCGCTCGATCATCCTGGCGGATGGGATTCTCTTGACTGAGGCGGCGCGACCATCGGGGCTCGAGGTGACGCGATGATGGGTTCGATCAGCCCGCGTTGGCGCAAGTTGCTGGGCGATTTGCAAGCCGCGCAGGGCCGCATCCTGATGATGGTGCTGGCCATCGCCGCCGGACTGTTCGGGGTCGGCGTGATCCTCGGGGCGTTCAGCATTTTGACCCGCGAGATACGCGTCAATTACCGGAGCACCAACCCGGCGAGCGCCCAACTCGAGTTGGATCGCGTGGATTCGGCGCTGGTGAATGCGGTTCGCCAACAGCCAGAGATCGCCGCCGCCGAAGCCAGCTCAACCGTGCTCGCCAAGATCAAACTGACTTCCGGCGAGTGGATGCCGCTGTTGCTGTTCGTGATCCCGGACTTCAAAGCGCTCGAGATCAACACCTTCAAACCCGAATCCGGTGCGTGGCCGCCACCGACCGGAACCATCCTGCTCGAGCGTCAGGCGTTGAGGCTGATCGAGGCCAGCGTGGGTGACGTGTTGGCCGTGCAGACGCCCCACGGCTCGAGCCAACCCGTGCAGATTTCGGGGACAGTTCACGATCCGGGCCTCGCGCCCGCAAGTCAGGAACAGACCGCCTGGGCGTACACCACGCCCGCCACGCTCGAGAAACTCGGCGAAGGGCGAGACTTGCAGATCCTCAAAGTGATCGTTCGTGACCAGCCGCAAGACGTGAAGGCCATCGAGGGTGCGGTCGGTCGTTTGAGTCTTTGGTTGCGGCAACACGGGCGCAACGTGGAACAGATTCGCATTCCGCCGCCCGGAATGCACCCGCACCAGACGCAGATGGCCACGATCCTGACGATGCTCTCGCTGTTCAGCGCATTGGCGCTGTTCTTGAGCGCAGTGCTGGTCGCCAACACCATCGCCGCGCTGCTGGGCCAGCAAATCCGACAGATCGGCGTGATGAAAACCGTCGGGGCTCGCACCTCGCAGATCGCTGGCATGTACCTCGCGCTGATCGGGTTGATCGGCCTGAGTGCCACGGTGATCGCGCTGCCTTTGAGCCTTTTCGCCGCTCGCAGCCTCTCGAGCGTGATCGGTGAATTGCTGAACTTCGACATCACCAGCGATGCGATTCCGGCTTGGGTGTTTCTCGTACAGACCGCCTCGGGCATCGTCGCACCGGTGCTGATCGCGCTCGTGCCGGTGCTGGCGGCGACGCGCACGACGGTTCGGCAGGCGCTGGACGACGTGGGCGTGAATCGCAGGGCGTTCGGTGCTGGCTCCCTCGATGCGCTGCTGGCCCGGATTCGTGGGCTGGACGGCACGCTTCTGATGGCCCTTCGCAACACCTTCCGGCGTCGAGGACGGTTGCTCTTGACGCTCGGCCTGCTCGCCTCGGCGGGCGCGATGTTCTTGACCAGCCTGAACGTCGAGGCGGGCTGGGAGCGCACGCTCGGGGAAGCGGCCCGAGATCGGCATTACGACGCTGAAATTCGTTTCAACCGCTTCGAGTCGCTCGAGCGCGTTCGAGATGCCCTGAAGACGGTTCCCGGTGTCCGCGCCCTCGAAGCCTGGAACCGCACGCCCGCCGCCGTGACCCGCCCCGATCACCTCGAGATCCTGCGAACCTACCCGGATGGCGGTCACGGCAGCTTCACGCTGCGTTCACTGCCCGCGAACAGCACCTTGATTCAGCTCAGCCTGATCGCGGGGCGCTGGCTGAAGCCGGGCGATACGAACGCCGTCGTGCTCAACCATTCGGCCAAAGCGTTCTTTGGGACGCTCAAAATTGGCGATCAGGTCAGGCTCAGTCTGGGCGGAAAACTGGCGAGCTTCAAACTCGTCGGTGTCGCCCGAGAGTTGATCGCGCCCGCCAGCGCCTACGTCACGCCCGAGGGGTTCGACCGAGCGATCGGCACTGGTTCGCGTATCAACGCCGTGCGGATCGTGCTCGAGAATCACGACCTGAACGGTGTTGGCGCTCGAGCGGAGCAGGCGCTCGAGCGAGCCGGGATCGGCGTCAGCATCAACGTCTCGGAAACGAAACTCGACGCCGCATTGAACGGTCACGTCTACATCCTGATCTTCGCGCTGATCGCCATGGCGGCCCTGATGGCCCTGGTCGGCGGTCTGGGATTGATGTCCGCCATGAGCACCAGCGTGATCGAACGCACGAGAGAATTCGGCATCATGCGCACCATCGGCGCTCGAAGTGGCACGGTTCTGCGCAACGTGATCTCCGAGGGCCTGTCGATTGGGCTGCTGAGCTGGCTGATCGCGGTGCCGCTTTCCCTACCGCTTTCGTATGCGATCGGCAATCTGGTCGGATCGCTGGCGTTCCGGTTTCCGCTGGCGCTGACGGTCGCGCCTTCAGCGCTGCTCATCTGGTTCGGCGTGATCGTGATCGGCTCCATCGCAGCGAGCGCGTACCCGGCGTGGACGGCCTCGCGGCTGACGATCCGTGAAACCCTCGCGTACCTGTAAAGCGAACATCGAACACGGGACATCTCGAGTACACCATCGCTCGAGACGTTGACAGGAGATCACCATGAGTCACGCCACAAAAAGAAAAATCATCACCACCGCCTTCGTTCTGGTCGTGCTGGGCGCACTCGGCTACACCGCGCACACGCTGAACCTATTGGGGCTGGTGCGACAATTGCACGGGGGTTGATCGTTCGGGGCCACACGATCGCGCTTTTTTAGAACATCGTCCAGCACGCGAGTTTAAGAACGCGTGCTGGACGATGTTCTGATGAGGCTCGAGTCGAACCCCAGAGGGCTCAAAGCCCGGTCGGCAGGTGCAAAAACTGCCACGGCAAACCGAAGGTGTCCTCGAGCTTGACGCCCAGGGCGCGCACGCCGAAGACTTCGCTCTCGTAATGCCCGCAGAAGATCGCGTTCACGCCGTACTCGAAGGGATCAGCGAAATGCGCGTGGCTGGGTTCGCCCGTGATGAAGGCGTCCAGGCCAGCCGCTGATGCCGCCGGAATTTCCCCCGCCGCACCGCCGGAGATGATGCCGATGGTTCTGATCATGGCCGGGCCGCCACCGTGAACCAGGCAGATTTCCCCGGTGGTTTTCTGAATATTGTCCGCCAAGTCCTGAAGGCTGATGGGCACGGGCAAGCGGCCTTTGAAACCGATGGGCTGGCCGTCGTATTCCCCGAAGCGCTCAATCTCCTTGAGCGCCAGCGCCTGCGCCAGCACGATGTTGTTGCCGACTTCCGGGTGCGCGTCCAAGGGCAGGTGCGCGGCGTAAATCGAGAGTCCAGCTTCCATCGCGGTTCTGACGCGCCGCCCCATCGGGCCCCTCAGGGCGACCGGATCGCGCCAGAACAGGCCGTGGTGCACGATCAACAGATCCGCTTTGGCGTTGACCGCATCCTGGATCGTGGCGAGCGTGCAATCGACCGCCACGGCCACCCGTTTGATCTCGTCGCGCCCTTCGATTTGCAGGCCGTTCAGGCTCGGGTCCTTGAAGGCGAGAATCTGCAAGTAATCGTCCAGCCACGCGATCAGCGCGCGCAGGGACGTGTGTTTCTGGTTCGTCTCGGTCATGGGTGGAGTCTACCGTTTTTGCGCGAAGCCTGAATTCTGAATCCGCGAGGAACGCCGTCCAGGACGATGCTCTTCGCGTTCCAGGGACATTCGCGCTGGACGGCGTTGGTGATTGAAGATCGACGAAAGACGCTCGGTGCTCGGGCCGGGTTCTCGAGATACTGTCCAGCGCGAAAATCCTGATGCTCGGCTTTGAGAAAAGCTGGGGTGAACGCTTAAACCTTGGCGCGCGGCATGCTGCACAACGATGTTCACCTGAAAGCGCATCGAGGCTCCGGCGGGTTCTCGAGGCGCAGAAATCTTTCGCGAGTCCGATGCTCACGGGTCAACGCTCGAGAATGTGCGCCAGAAACGCGCGAATCTTGTCAGGCTCCGACCAACCCGTTACACTCCCGACCGGGAGGAACGAGATGAAAAAAGTGCTGCTCACCCTGGTCGTGGCCGTCACCCTGGCCAGTCCCGCCCTGGCGGACGGCTTCACCGCGACCCTCAGCGCCGGAACCAGCCCGATCGCGCAAGCCTTCAGCGTGCGCGGTGTGCTGGCCTACAGCGCGACCCTGGCGGACGGTCTGACGCTGACGGCTCAGGCGCGAGTCAACTACAACTCGGCCAGCAGCGCCTTCGGGTTGTCGTTGCGCGCCACCCCGAAGTACACGCTCTCGCTGCTCGAGATGACGGATCTGTCAATCAGCGCTTTCGGCGCGCTGGACTTCCTGGTGCGCGTGCTGCCGACGCCGGTCGGGTTGTACGTCACGCCGCTGGTCGGTGTTGACCTGACGTACACCGTCAGCGACCCTTTCGGCGTGTACGCGGGTACGGAATTCGATCTGACCGTCAACTTTGACGGCAAACCGATTGCGCCCTCACCGTTTTTGTCGTTCTACCTGGAAGGCGATTACAACGCGCTCGAGGCGCTGACGGTGGCGTTCGGTTCCAATATCGGCACGGACTTTGCGGGCTTTTACATCAACCCGTACCTGAACCTGATCTACCGACTGGACAGCAGCACCGCGCTGATTCTGGAGGGCGGTTACGACAACGGTGGCTTCCTGGCGAACACCAGCGGCTCTTACGTTTTCTTGCGCGGACGGTTCAGGTTTTAGGGGCGGTCAGAAGTCAGAAGTCAGCGGTGAACGGCGAAGATCGCGTTGGGTCATCAAGCGAAACACCGTCTGGTACAGCATCTCGAGCGTTTCAAAAACACCGTCCACAACGGTCTCTCGAGACCTCAGACCAACACCCGAGCGAACGCCGCCTGCCTTTCCCTCTGACCCCTGACTAAAAAACACCGTCCAGGACGCAAGATAGATTGTGCGTCCAGGACGGTCTGCTCTGATAGGCTTCTGGTGTGGATTCCCTCGAGAAAAAACAGGCGGTCAGGGCGTTGGGACTCACGGCGGACGTGCTGGAATTGCTGGGGGAAAACGAATTCCGGGTGCTGGCCTTCCGCAAGGCCGAACGGATGCTGGATCGCTGGGATGGCGACTGGGGCGCGGCGCTCGAGCGCGGCCTGACGGGCGTGCCGGGTCTGGGCGGGCAGCTCGCGCCGCAGATCACGGAGTTCGCCTTGACGGGTTCGTTTGGACCCTTGGAGGACGCGAGCAGCCTGGTGCCGCCGGGCGTGCTGGAACTGTTCCGGATTCGGGGCTTGGGGCCTAAAAAGATTCGCGTGCTGTGGGACGCGGGTATCGATTCGATTCCCGGTTTGCTCGAGGCGGCGCGCTCGGGCCGGGTCGCGGTGCTCAAGGGTTTCGGCTCGAGCACGCAGGCCAAGTTGATCGAGGAGGCCGAGTTCACGATCCGATCCAGCGCGCGCCGCCACGCGGACGCCGCAGAGGACGCGTTCAAAGCCCTCTG
>CAXTKV010000032.1:4172-34146 GCA_964244895.1 uncultured Deinococcales bacterium | reverse complement strand
AAGAGGATGATCGAAAAAAGCGGTCGCTCGAGCACCCAGTCGGGTCGCCCCAGCCCGAGCGCGCCGAGGATCGCGTTCAGCGTCCCGAAGTCCCGGTCGAGGAACGAGACCCAGCCGAAGACGATGGGAACCTCCGGCAGAATCCAGCAGACCGTCGCCAATCCGAAGACGAGTTCCCTGGCCGAGCCGCGCCGCCCGTGGAACGCGAGCGCCACCGCGAAGCCGAGCGCGATCTGGCCCAGCCCCGAGCCGAGCGTGAACAACCCCGTGACGACGAGCGCGTGCCCGAACTCGCCGGGCCGGAACCAGTCCGCGAAGTTGAGCGCCCGCGCGTAATTCTCGAGGCCCACGAAGCCGGGGTTGACCGCGTTCGGGCCGAGGAGCGTCTGGTTGGTGAAGCTCACCACGAGCACCCAGACGAAGGGCAGGAACAAGAACACGCCCAGCAGCGCGAGCGCGGGCAACAACATGGCGAGGCCAGCCCTGGTCGAAATCACGGCCTCACGCACGGTGCGCCTCGGAGATGAAACGCGAGAACACCGTCCCAAACGCAAACACGAATATGCGTGCTGGACGGTGTTCTCGAGAACTCAAGCTCAAGCTTTGGATGTCTGTCCGCATCGGCCTCAGCCTCACTCTCGCGCTCGAGAAGACGGGCGCGAGGGCAGCCGCGACGCGGCCACCCCCGACCACCCGGATGTTCTCGTCACTTGACGGCTTGCTCGAGCACGTTCTCCGCGCCGACGATCTTCTTGACGGCCTCCGCGTAGGCGTTCATGGCGTCCATCGGGCTGGCCTGGCCGCTGACGACGCGCTCGGTCATCAGCTGAATCTCGCTGCTGACCTTCGGGTACGCGGCGAGCTTGGGGCGGATCACCGTCAGCGGCAAGAGCGTCTTCGCCATCTCCGTCATGATCGGGTCTTGGGTAATCGGCACGTCCTGGCGCGCGCGGATGCGCGGCAGGATCTTCTGGAACTCGGTCTGCATCTCCTTGCTGCCGATGAACGACATCAGTTCCCAGGCTTCCTTCGGGGCCTTCGTGTTCGGGTTCAGCACGAAGCCCGTGCCGCCCGAAGCGGAAACGAAGCTTTGCCCGCCCACGCCCTTGCCGGGAGCCTGCGCGGGCATCTTGGCCCAGCCCGCCAGCGCGTCGCGGTTCTCGAGCGGGAAGTCCCCACCCTTGGGCAGCAGGATCGAGCGCCAGAAGTAATCGCCCTCGACCAGCATCGCCATCTTCGCGTCGCGGAAGGCCTCGAAGCCGCGCTCGCGCCCGCCCTGGATCAGTTGCAAGCGCGCGTCGCCGAGCTTCTCGTCCACATAGACGGTCTTGTAGAGGTTCAGGGTGTCCAGGATGCCCTGGTGCTTCGTGACCCACTTGTCCTTGTCCTCGTCGTAGGGCCGGATGCCGGTTCCGAGGAGGGCCATGTACCAGCCCTGAAGGGTTGTGGCCTCGCCCATCGCGGTTCCGGCGTTGAGTTGCAACGGCGTCACGTCCGGCAGGGCCTTCTTGAGCTGGCGCGCGGTGGTCAACAGGTCGTTCCAGCTCGTGGGTTGCCACGGCAGCTTGATGCCCGCCTTCTGAAAGAGGTCCTTGCGGTAGAAGATCATGCGGACGTCCGTGCCGTTGCCCACACCGTAAACCTTGCCCTTGAAGCCCAGGATCTCGCGCAGCCCGGCGGGGATCTGCTTCCAGCCCTCCCAGGCGTTGACCTCCGGCCCGGCCACCTGGTCGAGCGGTTTGAGCAGGTTGGAGGCCACGAACTCGGGGACCCAGAAGCCGTCGAAGGCCATCACGTCCGCGCCGCGCCCCACCTGAAGGTCGAGCGCGTACTGCTGCTTGAGGTCCTCGGCCTTGCCGGTGAACTCGATCGCCTTGACGCTGACGCTCTTGCCCTGCGATTTCATGCGCGCCTCGAAGGCGGGGATGACGCTCTCGTTGAGCCACTTGAGGTCGTTGCCGCCCACGCCCGCGATGGTCAGTTGGATCTGGTTCTGCGCGCGCGTTCCGGCGCTGATGAGCAAGCCGAGCGCGATCAGGGATGCCGCGATACGCTTCATGTTCTGCCTCCTTCGGTCTCGAGGGCGAGGGTCGGGATCATGCGGGATTTCGCTCGAGGCTGACGCAGCCGAATCACGTTCAGCCCGTGGTGGAGGTGGCCTTATGGATCTGGTCGGCAGCGAGCGGACTCCAGTGCTCGAGATCGCTGTGAATCTGAATCATGGGCTGCTCCATCAAAATCTGCGCGGGTCAGTCGAACGTCATCCGGGCCGCGTCTCGGCTCGCGCTGTCGGATGATCGCCGTGCTCGAAGCCTCGAGTTCGATCAGTCCCACTGGTTCATCTGCCGACGCTCGCTCGAAGCCCTGGCTTCGCGGATGCGCCACGAACGCGTCAGGCGTAACGCTGGGAGCCGCTCAAGGGCGACACCGTCCAGCACGCGAGAAAGCTCGAGGTCGGACAGGCTCGAGCTCGGGCCGCATTCGGCGGATGTCATCGCGCCGTGATTGAAGAACGGATGACACTTCGCCCTTAACGTCCGCTTGGAGGTGGGAAAAATGAAAGCACGGTACGTCGCGCTTTTTGGGGCGCTGGTCGTGGGGTTGTCCGCGGCGCTCGCGGTCAGCCCGGTGGGCTCGGAGCAGTTCAACGTCAACGCGGGCGAATTGGATCTCAAAACGCTCACACCGCAGAACTTCGTGGAGCGGGTCGTGCCGCTCGCCAAGAAACAAGGCGCGATCACCTTTTACGACTTCACCGAGTCGTTCACGCCGCTGTTCCGCGACAACCTGATCCCGATGTACGCCAAGAAATTCGGTGTAGAAGTCAAGTACCTGCGCGTCAGCAGCGATACCGCGATTCAGCAACTGATCGCCGCCAAAAAGGCCAACCAGCCGATGCCCGCCGACGTCTTCTTCATGCCCAACGGCAGCGCGAAGCTCGCCAACGACGGCGGCGTAATCGCCAACCTGCCGCTGACCACGATGCTGCCAAGCGCGCAGGACCTCAACCCTCGCGCCGCCACGATCTCGAGGGGCTACAAGCACGGCGGCGTGATCCTGCCCTTCCACCGCAACCAGACGGCCATCGGTTACAATACGCGCTTCTTTCAGGCCGGAACCGAACCCAGCACCTTCGCCGAAATCCTCGAGTTCGCCAAGAAGAATCCGGGTCGCTTCGCCATGACGAGTCCCGCCAAGGGCGGCTCCGGCAGCGGTTTCCTCGAGAGCGCGATCCTGAACTTCGCGCAGGGCGCGGCCTGCCGCGATCCGTTAGACGACGTGGGCGTGAGCGCGGACGCCGCGAAGAAATGGGCCGCCGATTGCATGGGGCCGGTGCTGGAGTACTTCAAGCAGCTCAAGCCCGTCGTGGAGATCACCAACGGCAACACGGACACGCTCAACCTGCTCGCCAACGGCGCGGCCTACATCGGCACGATCTGGGAGGACCAGTCCTACGACTTCATCGGGCGCGGCCTGCTGCCCGCCACGGTCAAGTTCCGATTGCTGAAAAGCGGTCAGGTCGGCGACGGCGACGGCGTGATCGTCACCAGCGGCACGCAGAAGCTGGCGGGCGCACTGCTGTTCGCGGACTTCCTGATGTCCGACGAGGCGCAACTGATGAAGCTCGAGCTGAACGGTTCGCGCTCGGCACGCACCAAGCTGGACGCGAGCAAGGCCCTCAAGCCCGAGAACTTCGCGCGCCTGCTGCCCGCCGATCAGTACCCGGCGCTCAACCGGGCTCGCATCCCGGACACGATCAGCGACGCGGCGGTGAGCCGCTTCGTGACCGAGCTGCTCCAGAACTAGCGCGATGCTCGAGGTCGAGGGAGCCAGCAAACGCTACGGCGCGGTCGTGGCGCTGGGCGGCGTCAACCTGCGGGCGGGCGAGGGCGAGTTCGTGACGCTCTTGGGGCCGTCGGGCTGCGGCAAGAGCACGCTCCTGGGCGTGATCGCCGGAACGATCGAGCCGGACGCGGGCGAGGTGCGCGTGGCGGGCGCGCGCCTCGACCTCTTGCCCGCCGAGAAGCGCAATCTGGGCATGGTTTTCCAGTCGTACGCGCTTTTCCCGCACATGCGCGTGCGCGACAACGTCGCCTTCGGGCTGCGGATGCGCCGCGTCCCGAACAGTGAGCTCGAGCGGCGCGTGCGCGGCGCGCTCGAGCTGGTCGGACTCGAGGCGATGGCGAGCCGTTACCCGCGCGCGCTGTCGGGCGGCCAGCAGCAGCGCGTGGCGCTCGCCCGCGCCGTCGTGATCGAACCCAGTTTGCTGCTGCTGGACGAACCCCTCTCCAACCTCGACGCCCGGCTGCGCGAGGGGCTGCGCGACGAGCTGCGCGCCCTCCAGCGGCGCGTCGGCACGACCAGCGTCTACGTCACCCACGACCAGGCCGAGGCGATGGCGCTCTCGGATCGGATCGTCGTCATGCGCGCAGGCCGCGTGGTCGAGGAGGGCACGCCGGTCGAGCTGTACCGCGCGCCGCGCCACCGCTTCACCGCCGAGTTCCTGGGCAACACCAACCTGATCCCCGCCATCGCCGAGCCGGGCGCGCTGCGCCTGCCGTGGAGCGAGGCCGTCCCCAACCCTCGAGACCTGCGCGGCCCCGTGCTGCTCTCGGTGCGACCCGAGGACGTGCGGCTCGAGGCCCGCCCGGACGGGCGCGGCGAGGTCGAGGGGGCGACCTTTCTGGGCGACCGCGTGGAATTCCTGGTGCGGCTGGGGACGCACCTGATCCGCGCGCAGCAATCCGGCAGCGCGGTCGGGCTGCTGGCCTTGGGCGCTCGGGTCGAGCCGCACCTGCCGAACGATCCGCACGCCGTTCTGGACGATGATCTTGAACCTCGAGCGGACGGGGAAAATCCCGTCCCGAGTCCCGCCTCGCCGGTGGTCGCGTGACGTTCGCCCGAATCCGCCCGAGGGCCGCGTCGCGCGGCTGGCTGGCGTTCCTGCTGCTGTCGCCAGGCGTCGGCTACCTGCTCGTGTTCTTCGGCCTGCCGCTGGCCCTGGCGCTCCTCGGCAGCGTCGGGCTGGGCGAGGGCGGGCGCTTCACGCTCGAGTACTACGGGGCGCTCGCGGGCGACCGCGAGTTCCGCGATTCGCTCCTGTTCACGCTCTACCTCTCGTTCGCCTCGACGTTCCTGAGCCTCGCCGTCAGCCTGCCGCTGACGGCCCTCTTGGGCCGCACCTTCCCCGGCAAGCGCGTCTTCGGCGCGATCAGCCGCGTGCCGCTGGTCGTACCGAGCATCGTGGCGGCCTTTCTGGTGCTGACGCTGGTGGACCGGGGCGGCATCCTGCCCCGAGCGGCGGAGGCCGTGGGCCTGCCCTTCCCGCGACTGGTGCGCGACCGGGCCGCGATTGGCACGCTCCTGGCGATGGCCTGGAAGACGATTCCCTTCATGACGCTCGTGATCGGCGGCTCGATGGCGAGCGTGCCGCGCGAGGTTCTGGCCGCCGCACGCACGCTCGGGGCCAACCCCTGGACGGTCTTCTGGCGCGTTCAGGTGCCGCTGGCGCTGCCCGGCATCACGGCGGCGACGCTGCTGGCCTTCGTGACCTCGACGGGTTCGTTCGCCATCCCGAACCTGATCGGCCCGATCTACCCGCTGCCGTACAGCGTGCAGATGTACCGCTTCGCCTTCGAGCAGAACCGCTGGGGCCTGGTCGGCGCGATGGGCACGATCCTGAGCCTGATCTCGTGTGGGGTGCTGCTCGGGTACTACCGCCTGACGCGCTCCGCGAGCCGGGCGCTCGAGGGGCGGGGTTAGGCGTGCGCGGTTCGCTCGTGACATCGGTCTCGAGTGCGCCCTCTGGGGTTCGAGCGCTCGCTTCGTCGCGGCGGGAGCGGTGGCTGTCGGTGGGCTTGTTCGCCGCGCTCGGCGCGACGTTGGGCTTCCCGATGCTGGTGGCGCTGTTGTGGTCGCTCGTGGACCCGAAGGCGGGCTGGTTCGCGCCGGACCTCGTGCCGCCGTCGTTGTCCACGCACTTCTGGGGCGCGACGCTGCGCGACCCCGGCATCCTCGAGGCGGGCGGCCTGAGCGTGCTGATCGCGGTTCTCGTGACGCTGCTCTCGGGCGCGCTGGCCTTCCCGACGGCCTACGCGCTCGCGCGGTTGCCGTTGCGGGCCAAGCGCGGGATCGAACTGCTCGTGCTGGCCCCGCTGATCGTGCCGGGGATCATCGTGGCGGTCGGGCTGGGGACGCTCTTTTTGCGCTTCGGGCTGGCCTACAGCGTGCCGGGCGTGGTGCTGGTGCAGACGGTCGGGACGCTGCCCTTGATGATCCGCATCCTGGTGGCCTCGCTCGAGGGCATCCCGGAGAGCTTGCTGGCCGCCGCCCGCACGCTCGGCGCGAACCCGTGGCAGGTGGCGCGGCACGTCCTCGTTCCGCTCGCGCGGCCCGGCTTCCTGGCGGGCGGGTTGCTGTCGTTCATCGGCAGCTTCGAGGAGTTCGACAAGACCTTCATCGTTGGCTCGCCCGCCGTGCAGACGCTCACGGTCAAGCTCTGGAGCTACCTGGGCGGCCAGTTGATCGTCTTCCCCAGCGCGGCAGTCGTGACCTTCGTGCTGCTCGTGCCGACCGTGATCGTGTTCTTCGTGGCCGAACGCCTCTCCAACGAGGGCACGCTCGCCTCGGGCATGGGCAAGTTGTGAGGCTCGTCAGAGAAGCAGACCACCGTCCGGGACACGTGTCTCGAATATCGAAGAAATATCGTTCAGGACGGTATTCTCGAACAGTCATGGTTCGAGCCTGAAGACCGCCCATCTCGAGGTTTACGGGAGGAACCATGTTCAAGTTGCTCGCCAGCGAAAACGGCTTCGTCCACGTCTGTGGTCATCGCGGACACAGCATCGGCGCGCCGGAGAACGCGATCCCCGCGCTCGAGGCCACGTATCGGCTCGGCGGCACGAGCGCCGAGATTGACGTGGTGCTGACCAAAGACGACGAGATCGTGTTGATGCACGACCTGACCCTGGACCGCACCACCGACGGCCACGGCCTGGTCGCCTCGCACGCGCTCGCGGACATCCAGACGCTCGAGGCGGGCGCGTGGTTCGCGCCGGAGTTCGCGGGCACGCGCGTCCCGACGCTCTCGCAGGCGCTCGAGTGGTCGCGCGGCAAGCTCGGGCTGGTGGTCGAGATCAAGGAATCGGTGCGCGTGCCGCGCCTGGTGGAGCGCCTGGGCGAGCTGCTCGAGACCACCGACGCGTTTGAGCAGGCGATCTTCATCTCCTTCGACCACTGCGTGCTGCGCGATCTCAAGGCCGCGCTGCCGCAGGTGCGCACCGAGGCGATCACGCACGAGCGCTTCGCGGACCCGGTGCGGGCGCTCGAGGCGGCGCGCGTGGACAGCGTCTCGATCGAACTGGGGATGTTTCATCCCGATGACGCGCGCGGCTTCCACGAGGCGGGCATCGCCATCCGCTGCCACCTGCCGCGCCCGGCGACGCTCGAGCGCTTCAGGGCGCTCGGTCTGGATGCCGCACCGCGCGTGGGCGAGTGGCTCGAGGCGGGTTTGATCGACACGCTCTCGGGCGATGACGTGGACTATCTCGCCGGGCTGGTGAGGGCTCACCCGCTCGTCCAGTAAACCTTCACTGGCCCCAAAACGGCCAGACTCAACTGCAAAGTTCAGCCAGAACGTTTTTTGTCTCGCGCCGATTCTATCTGAATATCACGATCTTGCGCGCTGGACGACATTTTAGAGAATCCTGGGTCACGGTCTGCCCCAGGCGGTCACGAGGTTCCGCGGTCTTGTTCGGCTCGGTTACTGTCAACATCACGGTCAAACCGCCCCAAATCCTGCGTGCCAGACACCTCGCTCACCGTCGAGCCCTGGGCGCGACCCAGTTCCACTCGACGCGTGAAGGGAGGTTGCAGCCATATACCCATTTATACCCATGTATACTCGAAAACACGTACACACAAGTATACTTGAGTAGTCATGGACCCGATCAAGAACCCCTTCTCACCCGGTGCAGGCGCGCCACCGCCCGAGTTGGTCGGGCGCGATCCGATCCTGACGCAGGCCAGAATCCTGCTCGGACGGGTGAAGGTCAAAAAGCCCGAGAAAAGCCTGCTGCTTACCGGGCTTCGCGGCGTCGGCAAGACGGTGCTCTTGAATGAGATCGAGCGCCAAGCCAGAACCGACGGCTACCGCACCATCTTCATCGAGGCGCACGAGGACAAGGCGCTCGGCCCGCTTATCGCGCCACAATTGCGGACCCTGTTCTTCGAGCTGGACCGCATGGCCGGGGCGGGCGACACGGTCAGGCGCGGCCTGCGGGTGCTGCGGAGCTTCATGGGCGCGATCAAGGTCACGGTCGGCGAGTTCACGATCGGCCTCGACATTGACCCAGAGGTCGGGTCTGCCGACAGCGGCGACCTCGAGATCGACCTGCCCAACGTGTTCGTGGCCGTCGGCGAGGCGGCGGCGGAGCGCAAAGCGGCGGTGGCGATCCTGATCGACGAAATCCAGTACTTCAACCAGAAGGAGCTGGGCGCGCTGATCATGGCGATGCACCGCGTTCAGCAACGCCAGTTGCCGCTGGTGCTTCTCGGCGCTGGCCTGCCGATCCTGCCGGCCCTGGCGGGCGAATCCAAGTCCTACGCGGAACGGCTGTTCGGCTTCCCGGAGGTCGGAGCCCTGTCGGAGGTGGACACCGCGAGGGCGCTGCAAGAACCCGCACAGGCGGCTGGCGTGGCGTTCTCAAGCGACGCTTTGCGCGAAGTGTTCCGCCTCACCAGGGGCTACCCGTACTTCCTGCAAGAGTGGGGCTACCAGGCGTGGAACCTGGCCTCGTCGGTCTCGATCACCCTGCAAGATGTGCAGCAGGCCACGCCCACCGTAATTGAACGCCTGGACGAGAACTTCTTCCGCGTCCGGTTTGATCGCCTGACGCCGAGCGAGAAAAACTTCCTGCGGGCCATGGCCGATCTCGGCCCCGGACCGCACCGGACGGGCGACATCGCCGCGAGGCTGGGCGTCAAGCTCACCAGCCTCGGCCCGACGCGGGCGAAGCTGATCAAGAAGGGCATGATCTACAGCCCCGCCCACGGGGACATCGCTTTCACCGTGCCGCTCTTCGACGAGTTCATGGTCCGCTCCATCCCGCAGTTCCCCTGACCAAGCGTCGCAGGACGCCGCAGCGCGGACGGGGGCGCCGAGGCGTTCTTCCTCGATCCCGGCCTGGGCACGTTCCGCGCTCGAGGACTGGGGAGCACTCCTGGCGGCGGTTACGAATCAAGAGCACTGCGACCCTGAGGTCAGGCACCTTCTCCCAACCGCGCTCGCCCGTCAGAATCTCGAGCCCGAGCGCCTCCGCCGTGGCCAGACGCGCAATCGCCGAGGGACAGGTCGTAAGGGCTGGAGTGCGCTCCCGTCCGGCACGCGCTCTTGCGCCCGCAGGGGCTTCACTTGCGCGCGAGCTCGGCGCGCAGTTCTTGGGCGAGCGACCGTCCAGGCATCGCATATTTGCCTTCGAGGGCCTCGAGTACGTCCTGGCGGCGCTCGAGCGTCAGGGTCTGGCCGTCCTGGCGGTTCAGCGGGCGGTCTCCAGGTTCGAGTCCGAGGGCGTCGCGCAGGTCGGCAGGGATGACGATCTGACCTTTTGAGCTGAGGGTGATCTCCTTGACAACAGTCATGTCATCGAGATTCCCTCCAAGGGAGCGGGCCTGAACAGATCGAGGCCAACCCGAGGTCGAGGCCGGGCGTAACGATCAGCGAGATATCGCTGCGAAGACCGAAATACTTGCTGCTGACGTGATGCTGCCCAACTGAACGTGAAAGCCGAAGCTCGCGCCACCGATCACTTCGAGGTCGGGGACACCGCCAAAAAACCAACCCTGAGCGTGCCCGGTACTCTGATTCGTTTCATGGTCGGTCTCCGTTCGTTTTTGGCACACGCTTGAATCTTCAGGGACACCATCCGGGACGCAGGATTTGACGCACGCCCTGGACGGTGCATTTGAACGAGGTTCGAGTCGAATCCGCTCAGGGTCGCACGGTGATCGCAGCGTTGCTGGTCTCGAGCTTGAGCGACGCCGGGTTCGGGCCGTCGCGTTCGGCGGTGAAGCTCGAACCCGTTCGTTGCAGATCGAAGCCGGGAAGGGTGATGTTCAACGGGCCGTTCGTGGTCGCGCCCGAAACCCGAAGTCCGTCCGCAGCGCTGAGTGCCCGCACCTCGATCGAAGCGTTCGAGGTGATTGCCTGGCTGGTCGAGCTGCCTCGGAGCACGATTTGCTCGAGGAAGACCGGAGCGTTCGAGGTTCGCGCACTGAGGGCTCCCCGCGCACGATGAACCTCGATTCCGCCGTTGGACGTCTCGAGCGCGAGGCCGGCCTCGCCCGTATCCCGTGCCGTGATAGTGGCGTTCGAGGTTCGGGCGTTGACCGAGACCGCTGCTCCGGTCACCTCGATCTCTCCGTTGCTGGTCTCGAGTTCCTGCGCGAGCCCGGCTGGAACCCTCACCTCGAGGTCAACCCCACAGTCCTCGCAGATCGGACGGCCCTTGCGGCTCGAAACTTCGAATGTTTCTGCGCTTCGCTGGAGGCTGACCTCGACATCGCCGCGCCGGATGATGGTCAGGCTCGTCGGCTGACCGATCTCGACGCGAATGCGACCATTGAAGGCTCGAAGATGCACCCGCTGCAAACCGTTCAGGTCGGGCGATGTCGTTTCGACATTGACGCTCACGGGCGCACACGCGCTGAGCGCCGCGAGCACCGCTGCGATAATCCATGGGCCAGTGTTCATCTCGACTCCTGGAAGCGGTTCTGAACCCGCCTCGGTCGCGGGTTCAACGCGCCGCGAAGCGCGCCACGATCGCGTAAGGCTGACTCGAGGCCGTCCTGACCGTCACGCTCGCGTCCTCGCCCAGACCCTGCCCGAGGTGAAAGGCGAACGATCTGGCCGTACCGCTCACGGTCGAGAGCCCCAGCGCGCCGAGCGCCCTCCAGGTGCCATCGCGCAGGTTGATGCCCTGGTAATCGTGACCGGGAACCGACCCCGCGTGATCGAACAGGAGCGTCTGGGCGGCCTCGAGCATGATCTCGGTGAAGGCTTGCCCGGCGTGCACCTCGAGGTTGGGGATGCCGGTGCCTGGCCCGGCCACCCACGATTACCAGAACTGGTCGTGCCCCAGGCTTTCCGCCAGCCTCCACAGCACCAGGAAGTTGAAGCCGTACATGGCGAGTTCTTCGGTGGTGTCGCTCGGGCGGCTGGCGTAAGCGATGCGAACCTTCTGTGGGGCGGGCAGCCCGAACCCGGCCTAGGGCTGGATGCTGCCGGTCTGCGCCCCGACACCCGCGAGTTGCTCGGCGGCCACGGCGGACGGTTCCTCGAGCCAGAGTTCCTCGTGCCGGACGTGGTGCGCCATCCGCAGACCGTCCACGATCAGGTGTTTGAGTTCGTGAACCATCGTGGCGGGCATGACTTTCCCCAGGAATTCCGCGCGCGGGTAGCGCTTGGCGACCGAACCGGGCGTGGTCGCGTAAAAGATGTCGCCCTCGTTGCTGCGCGGGTTCCGACCGTCATCGGCGAAAAAATCGAGTGGCGAGACGTAGCCGAGCAGGCCGTTCGGCCCGAGCAGGTGGCTGAAGACGATCAAAACCTTGTTGTTGGCGTCCACGTCCGGGAACTCACCGAAGTAGCGTCGGTCGCTCGGCACGAGCGTCGCCTCGAAGAGGTTTGCCAGTCCCTCGAGTTCCGCATCGCTGATGTCCTGCGCGTCCTCGTCCTGTACGAACCAGTAAGCGCTTCGGCTCTCGAACCGGAGCGTGGCGCGGATCTGGGTTTGATCGTTGGTGGTCGCGGAACTGAAGACAAAGAAATCGCAGCGCTTCGCGCCCACCGTGTACGGCGCGGCGCACTTGCCCAGACCTTGCCTGCGAACGCCACCCTGGTTGAGCAATCGAGCGCCCGCCTTGATGCGTTCGTCGGCCAAGGCGCGGTTTCGCTCGAGCATTCTCAGGTGCATGGTCTCGAAAGTCGCGCGCGGGTTCGTCGGCTGATCGGCGATGCCCGCGTTCGGCGCGATGCCGTTCACCTCGAGGGCGTAATCCAGACCGTCCGTGTCCGTGTCCTGCGTGGCGTGAACCGGAATCACGGCGACGCGCTCGTCCGCGCCGAGACCGTCGAAACCGACGCTCACCTGGCCGTTGACGAAATCCTGCGGGCGCAGCACGCCGACCTCGCCCGGCGCGAGGCTCCTCGAGACCACGTTGACGCTGGCCGTGGCCCTCAGGTTGCCGCTCGAGGCGGTGATCTGGGCCGTGCCGAGCGCCACGCCGGTCACGACGCCGCCCGCGTCCACGGTGGCGATGGTCTCGTCGCTCGAGCGCCAGTCCAGACGCGCGGGCAGCGCGCCGTTCGCGGTGACTTCGAGTGGCCGCGCGCCGTTCACCGGCACGCTCGCGGTTTGGGGCGAGATGCGCAGGCCGGTTGATTCGGCGGGTCTCGGGGCTGGGCAGGCCGTCAGCGCCACGGCCAGAACGATCGGGGCGAACGACGGGACGGGATGGAGTGGGAATCGCATGAATGGCTCCTCGGAAAAACCGTCCAGTGCCGATTTCACATCGGCACGGGCGGGAACGTGATGCTCGAGTCGGGATCAGCGCTCCTTGAGCGCCGCGTTGTGGTACGTGACCTCGCGGGTTTTCAGGTATCGCCGCCCGCCGACCATGCGGTACGCGGCCCTCGTCCCGTTGTCGAAGGCGATTCGCACGATGTCGCCTTCGAGCGCGTTCTGACCGGGCGCGAGGCTGTACTTGCCCCAGGACAGCACGTGCTTGACGTGGGCCTCGTCGTGGACATCCACGCCCTGCCACAACCAGATCTGGTTGCAGACGCGCCCGTCGGGCAACAGCCACATGTCCACCCTCGAATAGCCGTCGTAGACGTTGATGTGACCGTTCGGCAGCTCTTCCCAGGCAGAATTGCTGAACGAATCGTAGAGGTACAGACCCTCGCCGCTGTAGACGGTCGCACCAGCCTCGCGGCGCTCCGGGTGCGGGTCGAGGGGGTCGTGCGCGTCGGTCGGCGACCCGACCGGGAACCTCGAGCGGTACGCCTCGGATTCCGCCACGAGCGGCTGGTCGATCGCGTCGTAGGCATCCTGGGCTTGGCTGGCCGAGGCCGTCCGGCTGAGGTCGTAGATCGAAAGGGTGAAGGCATCGCCGGAAACGGTGGCGTAGGTCTGCTCGTGGCCGCTAAAGAGCCAGTCGAACTCAATGCTTTTCTCGCTCAGGATGCGGTAGGTGCCGACCTCCGCCGGAACCGAACTGGACGCGCGGTTGAGGATCGCGGCGCGACCATCGGAAAGCAGCACGAGCGTGACGTACTTGCCTTCCCACCGTCCGACGTAGGGCGCGAGCACCTCGGGCGATTGCGGCGTTGGCGGCGTGTCCGGCTGGATCGAATCCAGCTCGGTCGATCCACCGATCGACTGCGAGCAGGCGCTGACCACCAGCAGGAGCGCGCTCCCGAGCAGGTTGGTGATGGTGCGTTTCATGTCGTCTCTCCAAATCTCTGGTGCGGTGGTGTGCGCGGGGTTCGGGTCGCGCCCACGCGGTCGGTGTGCGACCCGAAATGCGCTTTCTCGAGTCTTCTCTCAGCGTTCGAGGTTGATGCCCACGAGCTTGCGCGACACCTGCGGTGCGCCCGCCCCGACGACACCCATCGGGAAGTTGAGACCGGTCTTCGAGGGTTGAACGATCCCGCAAGAATCGCCGTTCTGGTCGTAGCAGCCGAAGTAATCGCCCGCGTCATCCTTGCCGTTGCCGTTGACATCTTTGAGGCCGCCGATGATGTAGTCGCCCTTCTCGAGACCGGAGAAGCTGTAGCTGAAGCTCGCGCCGGTCTTGGTGACGGTGATGGCCTTCGTCTTGGTTTTATCGCAACCGTCGTTCGTCACGAAGCACGCGATCACGTCGGTGTCCTTGACATCGCCGCCGTCGGGCGCGAAGATCGTACCGGTGAAATTGCCGCCGTTCGCCGGAGGTGGGGGCGGTGGAGGCGTCGTGCCGCCCGTGACCGTGACCTCCGCTCCGGCGAACTTGTCCCCAGCCCTGGCGGTGATGTCGGTGGTTCCGCTCATGAGGCCCTTGACCGCGCCGTTCGAGACGCTGGCGATCTGCGGGTTGGCGCTCTGCCAGGTGAAATTCACGCCACTCACCGGTTGCCCCGATGCGTCGAGCGCCACCGCACTCAGGGTGACGGTTTTTCCGGTTTGCACGGTGGCGTTCCCCGGCGTGACCTTGACCGAGGCGACCTGGGCGTTACCGCCAGGGGTCGGCGTGGGCTGCGGGCAGGCGACGAAGGCCGCCGCCAGCAGGGCGAGCGGAATGAGCTTGAGACCGTTGTTCATGCGTGACCTCCTCGAGAATCCGCGTCTAGCGCGGTTCCGGTGCGATGGCGTGCCCTCGGGTCTACGTGCGCTTCACGCCGAGGGGTGTCTTGGCCTGTGCGAACGCGGCCCGCTCGAGGGCTCGTGGCTCGTTCACCGTGGTCGCGATCCGGTTGGATGCGCGGGTCAGGGTGAACGTCTTCCGGAGCCTGGGATGCTGGCGCGCCTCGTTCATGGGGGTCAGGTTAGGGCGGAGCACCACTGGACGGCATCACCCATCCTGGGGATCGAGCCATCTGGCGTATTTATCCCCCAAAAGGACGAGGCGCGCCGATCGGGTGCGACCTACCATCGGTGTGTCCGAGGGCTTTGAAGCTCGAGGCGACGTGGAGAAAAAACATGAACCAGCTGAATGGCAGTCCTGAAATTCCGCAATACGGCCTGGGCAAGATCCTGCTGGTGTGGGCGGCGGCGGCCTTGCCGATGGCCATCCTGGGCTGGGTGGTCACGCCCGCCCTGGCGCGCGACCCGAACAATCCAGGGTTTGAAAAACTGGCGATCCTGACGGCTGGACTGATCTGGCAGTTCATCCTGGTATTGACCTTGCTCCACCAGGAGACCGGCAACCTGCGCTGGTCAACGATCCGAGGGCGTCTCTGGCTCAATGCGCCCCGCGTCCCGCGCACGGGAGAACCGCGTCACCGTCTGTGGTGGTGGATCGTCCCGATCATCATCGTGACGGCGCTCTACGAATTTCAGGTCAGCGGAATACTGGACAGGCTCTGGGTCGGCATCTTTCCTTTTTTGAAGGAGCCGCCCAATTTTGACCTCGGCAGTTTGCTGAGTACCCCGGAGGCCAGGGCGAAGCTGGTCGGCAACTGGGGCGTGTTGGCGCTCTTCGTGGTCAACGCCGTGTTCAACACGGTTCTGGGCGAGGAACTGCTGTTTCGCGGGCTGCTGTTGCCGCGCATGGCGGCGGTTTTTGGAAAATGGGATTGGGTGATGAACGGCCTCCTGTTCGGTCTGTATCACCTGCATCAACCGTGGGGAATGCTCGGCGCGGCGATCCAGGGCATGCTCCTGCTCGCCTTGCCCAGCCGTTCTTTTCGCAGTTCCTGGTTCGGGATCATCGCCCATTCCGGGCAGAGCATTTTCTTCACGATCCTGATTCTGGGGCTCGTCCTGGGATGGGCCAGCGCTTGAACGGGCGGGGTCGAATCCGAACGAATCGTGATTATCCGTTCGATCCAATCTCGAGGATCGCCTCACCTCGGGGGTGACGCGTTGATCGAACCTGTCCGAGAATGCCCGTGGACTCGAGCGGAGATACTGTGAGAGACGCAAGTTTGCTCGAACTAAGAACACCGTGCTGCACGGTATCCCTTCGGATCGAACTCTCCAGTCAAATTGGCACGCAGGCTTGAGTCAAATTCGAAAGATCGTGCGGCGCGACCCTTTTGGGGTCAAGAAATCGCGCCTGGGACGGCGTTCTCGTAGGTAAACCTACGAAATCCCCGAACTGATCGCTCAGCCTCGCTCAAACCAGGCCGTGCTCGAGCGCGTGGCGCGTAGCGGCGACGCGGTTGGGCAGGTTCAGTTTGGAGAGGATCGAGCGCACGTGCGTCTTGGCGGTTTCCGGACCGATACCGAGTTCGCCGGCGATGCGCTTGTCCGAGAGGCCCTGCGCTACGAGCCGCAGCACCTCGCGTTCGCGCGGCGTCAGATCGGTCAACGGGTCGCGCGACGGTACGGGTTCGACGCCCGTGGGATCGGCTGCGCCCCTGGCGTACCCGAGGGCGGCCTCGAAGCCCATCGCGCGCCCTGCGGTGTGGTGCGCTTCAAACCGTGGCCCGAGCGCTTGCTGGGCGAGAAGAATCGCCTGGTCGAGCTGGCTGCGAAACGCGATCAGGAGCGGCACGCCGATGGCCGCCCGCAGGGCCGAGGCCGCACCGAACAGTCGCGCGGCCCGAACGTGATCGCCGCGCCTGACGGCCAGGATCGCCCAGACTTCGAGGCTGGCCGCGAAGAACGGGCGTTCGATGATCTCGAGGGCCAGATCCACGGATTCGTTCAACAGCGCCTCGACGCGCTCGGGCGTGCCGATGGCGAGTTCGATGAAGATCAAAACGATGGCCGAGGACAGGTAAAAACCCCGGTCGTTGGCGAGCAAGCTGGTGTTCTTCCCGTTCTCGAGCCGTTCGCGGGCCAGGTTCAGGTCGCCGCGCAAATAGGCCACCAGCCCGAGTCCGTAGAGTCCAGTGCCCTCGCTGCGGCGGTTATCGATCGCGCGGAAGACCTCGAGGCTCTGGGCGAAGGCGCGCTCGGCCTCGTCGTGATGGCCCGCCAGGGTGCGCACCAGGCCCATGCCGAAGAGCGAGATGCCCTCGCCCCAGCGGTCGTTGACGCGACGGAAGGCGTCGATGATCTCGGTGGCGTACTGGTTCAGGCTGAGGTATTCCCCGCCCATGTAGATCATGCTGTAGCGCACGAAATGGGCTCTGGCCCGACCGTGCTCGGAGAGCGTCGCGGATTCGAGCGTGCGCTCCATCGCCGCCTTGCCCTCGGCGGAATAGCCGCGCGTCCACCAGAAATTCCACAGGCTCCAACCCATCAGGGCGGCCTGATCGCCCTGGTCGCGCTCGAGGTAGGTCGAAAAAGCCGCGCGGATGTTGGGCAGCTCGCGGTCGAACTCGTGCAACAAGCGGTTGTGATCTTCCGTCCAGTGTTCGGGGCGGGCGCGTTCGACGAAGGCGAAGAATTGCGCCGCGTGCCGCGCGCGAATCGCCTCCAGTTCGCCGCTAGCTTCGAGTTTCTCGAGGGCGTACTCGCGCACGGGCTCGAGCAACCGATAGCGGTTGTCCGTCGCGGCGCGTTGCACGAGGCTGCTCTCCAAGAGCGCGGCCAGCGTCTCGAGGGCATCGGTCTGGGACTCGCCCGCGACGGCCTGAGCGCTCTCGAGGTCGAACCCGCCGACGAACGCGCCCAACCGCGCGAAGAACCGTTGCGCGAGCGGGGGCAGCAGATCGAAGCTCCAGTCGATCGTGGTGCGAATCGTCTGCTGCCGCGCGGGCAGATCGCGCGGGCCGCCCGCGAGCAGGCTCAGGGGTCGCGCGAGCCGCAGCAGCAGTTCCTCCGGTGAGAACAGGCGCGTGCGCGCGGCGGCCAGTTCCAGCACGAGCGGCAAACCATCGAGCTTGCGAACGATCTGCGCGATGGTCGAGGCGTTCGCGTCTTCGACGGTGAAATCCGGCGACACCACCTGGGCGCGGGCCTCGAACAGCCGAACGGCGCTCGAGGTTCGCACGCGCTCGAGACTGGCGTCCGGTTCGGGCAAATCGAGCCCACCCAGCGGGTACTCGTGTTCGCCGGAGATCCGCAACGGTGCGCGGCTGGTGGTCAGGATCGTCAGACCGCGCGCGGCCCGCAGGAGCGCACCGACCGTCCGACCGGCTTCGAGCAGATGCTCGAGGTTGTCGAGCACGAGCAGCATCTCGCGCTCCGCGAGAACGTGCGCGATCAGCTCGAGCGCGTCGCGCTGCTGATCCTCGAGCCCGAGCGCCACCGCGATTTCCCTGGGCACGAGCGCCGGGTCGCGCACGGGCGCGAGCGGCACGAAGACCGCGCCGTCGCGGAAACGATCCTGGGCCACGTGCGCCACCGCCAGCGCCAGCCGCGTTTTACCGATCCCGCCCGGCCCGACGAGCGTGACCATCGGCACTTCCTCGCGCGCGAGCATCTTCAGCACGCGTTCGATCTCGCGCTCGCGCCCGAAGAGCGGCGTGCCTGGTACGAGCAGGTTGAATCGGTGGGCGGCGTTCACGGCGCGACAACCTCCGAGCATCACATTACCGCCGAAGGCTGGAACCGCGACTTGAGCGCTCACGGACGCCGTTCAGGACGGTGCAAATACGAATCCAGTCGTCTGGGACAGCGCTGCCTCCGCTCGAGAGAGTCGGGTCGAAACGGTGTTTCTCGAGACATCGAATAACGCGTCCTGAACGGTGTTCCCGTCCTCGATTCCCCCATCGGCGTGAGGTCGTTCGCGCCCCATCTCCCCCATCGGCGTGAGGCGCGCGCCAGCCGCCAGTTCTAGCGTGAACCGCGACGAGGACGGCTCGAGTCGCCTTCGGGAGGAGAAACGTTCATGAACAAGACCCGCGCTCAATCCGGCATCCGTTCCCCCTCACGATCCCCGTACTCCGCGCGAACATATAACCCGCTCCCCGCCTTTTTCGGGTTGAGCTTCGGCATCACCTGGGGCATCGCGGCGCTCTTCTGGGTCTTCCCGAAACCCCTTCAGGCGATTTTCGGCCCCATCTCGCAGGCCAACCCGCTCTTCTGGCTGGCCGTCTGCGCCCCGAACATCGCGGCCATCGCGGTCACGGCTCGGCTCGAGGGCTGGCTCGGCGTCAGGCGCCTGCTCTGGAGCCTGGTGCGCTGGCGGGTCGGCCTGGGCTGGTACGCGTTGGTACTCGCGCTCGTGCCCGCCCTCGGCGCACTCGGCGCGCTCCTCAGCGGCGCGGTTTCGTTGGCGGATGCGCGTCAGGGACTGATGCTGCCGTCGATGATCCTCTCCCACGTTCTGAGCGATCCCGGCCCTTACGGCGAGGAACTCGGCTGGCGCGGCTTCGCGCTGCCCAGGCTGCTCGCGGGCCGAAGCGCGCTCGCGGCCAGCCTGATCCTGGGTGCGGTCTGGGGCGTCTGGCACCTGCCCGCCTTCTTGATTAGCGGCACGCCCCAATCGAACGCGGCGCTGGCCTTTCCCATGTTTTTGCTGGGCGCGATCGTGATCTCGGTGCTCGAGGCGTGGGTCTACGTCAACACGCGAAGCGTCCTGCTCTGCGCTCTGTTGCACTCGACGGTCAATTTGATGAACATGCTCGGCTCACCGTTTGCCGTCTCCACCGGATTGTTAACGGTTGTCGCGGTGATCGCACTCGTGGCGCTCGGCCCGAAGCTTTCAAGGAAGCAGGCATCACGGGGCGATCTGCAGCTCGATCCGCGCACGTTCGTCCGGGCTCGAACCTGAATCTCGAACCGCCGCTCGTCCATCGTCCCTATTCATGCTTGAGGAGGAATCATGAACACCCCCGACCAGCCCGCCGCATCCAGCGTGCTCCAGCTCGACGAGGCCAGAACGCTCCACCTGCTGGGGGCGCAGGTTCGCTTCCTGGCCACCAGCGAGACCACCGACGACGAGTTCGCGGTACTCGATTACCTCGCCCCGGCGCACTTTCCCGGCCCACCGTTGCACTGGCACGCGCACACCACCGAAGCCTTTTACGTGCTCGAGGGAACCGTGACCTTCATCGTCGATGGTCACGACAACCAGGCTGGGCCCGGAGCCTTCGCGCTGGTGCGACCGGGCACGATCCACACCTTCGCCAACCGGACGGACGCGCCCGCCCGATTCCTGTCCCTGATCTCGCCCGGCGGCTTCGAGCGCTACTTCGACGAGCTGGCCGACCTCGTGGCCCGCGAGGGAAACTGGCCGCCCAGCGATCCCGCCAAGCTCGAGGCGCTCGTGGCCCGGCACGACACGCACGACGCATCGCAGGCGGTCGCTGCTGGCTCGAGGCGAGCGCCGTGAATTGTCGCGTCTCCTCGACCTGCGGGCGCGATCTCGTGACCGTGCTGACCCGATACTGGCAGCGTTCCTTCGGGGCATCTGCACTGCACAAGAACGGTTCGGTCGCCGCCCTCTGCGGCCTTGTGCTGATGGCGCTTCTCGGCGCGTGCAACACGAGCGCAAGGATGGCGGGCGGCACGCCCCCACCGACCGAACTGATCGGCGCGTGGGTCGCGGGCACGATGACCGACATCATCGACGTGGACGGCAATGGCAACCCGGCTGGCGACCGCTCCGGCACGGGCTTGTTCTACAAGTTCAACCCGGACGGCAGCTTCGGCTACGGCTTCAGCGAGAACGTCAGCAACGTCGGCTGCACCACGGTGTACTTCGTTTACAAAGCCGGGGTACTCGAGGTCAACGGCTCGAGCCTCGTGTTGCACCCGCGTTCGGGCCGCGCGACCTACAAGGATTCGTGCAACCCGCACACGAACACGGACAAAACACTTTCCGGCAACCAGCTTCAACCCGATCCGTACACCTGGCAAATTGTGCCTTCCGAGACCGATCCGCACGTGCCGAACCTCCGGCTGACCGCGCCGGGCGGTGCGAGCGGCACGCTGCGCCCGCCGGGTTAAGCGACAATCGAAGCGCCAAGAACACCGTCCAGGACACGGTATCCACATCGCGTGCCGGACGGTGTCCTCCGCGGGTTTCGCGTCGCGGTGGTTTCCTCGAGGGGCAATCCAACAGGCCCTTCGACGGCACCCGTGGTTGCGTCGAGCGGACGCTCAGCGCAGGGGTTCCGTTGAGCCTGGCAGAGGTGGGCCAGCGCCTGGACGTCAGCCGCGGACGGGTGGCGCAGCTCGAAAAGCCGGAGGCGAACCTCGAGGTGGCGACGCTCGTGCGCGCGGCGGACGCGCTCGACTACGACGTGGTGGTGACGCTCCGCCCTCGAGGTCAGAAACGAGCGTCGATCGTGACCGAGCTGCGCGGAATCCGCTCTCGGGCAACCGCAGGCTGATCACGAAAGCGGTTTCGGGGTCACGTCTGCCAATTCTGGAATTGGCAGAGGCGCTGCTCGAAAATCCCGGAGTTGTCGCCCATAATGCGTTGAAGGTCAAGGCGTCAGAACGCCAATTTTGCCAGGGCGTGCGTACCAGATCTTACCGGAAGCCGAGATGACATCGCTGATACCGCCATATGTACCGCTGGTTGGCACGGCGACGAGCACAGTCATCGCAGCACCCGCAGGTGTCATCCGCCCGAGAGCAGTACTTGGGCCGACGACGGTGAGAGAATTGAACCACAAGTTTCCATCCGCGCCCGACGCAAGCCTGAAGCCCGGTCCAGGACCATCGGTAAGGGGGAACTCGGTGATCGTTCCATCCGAGGCTACCCGCCCGAGTTTATTTGAGAAGGTAAGCCAGATGTTGCCACCCGGCCCAACGGTGATACCCCCGACGGTAGGGCCGCAACACGCGCCCGAGGGCACCGTGAATATCGTGCTAACACCCGCCGGAGTGACCTTCCCGATGCGGGCTCCGTTGATGTCAGTGAACCACAGGTTGCCGTCCGCCCCGGTGGTCAAGTCGCCAGCTGAGTTGAGGCCGCCGCCGATCGCCATGGCATAGGCAGTGAAGCCGGTGCCATCGGTGCCGATCTTGGCGATCTGGTTCGTCGATCCCGAGGTGATCCAGATCTTGCCATCGGGGCCACCAGTGATCATCGAGGCGCTTCCGAAAGCGGTAGGCAGACTGTACTCGGTGATCGAACCAGACGGGGTGATCTTGACGATCTTGGCATCCGAGGTGTACCAGACATTATTATCTGAGCCGAGTGCGAGGTCACTGACAAAACTGTTGGTCGGCAGCGTATAGGACGTGATCGTCCCACTGGGTGTGATTTTGCTGACCGTGTACGGGGCGATGTTGTCGGCGAACCAGACGTTGCCGTCACCGCCACGGCTGAGGCGCGCGCTGCTATTGACGGGCGTGGTGATGTCGAACTCATTAACGGTGAAGTACTGGAACTTCGTGGCACTCGAGGCGGCGCTCGTTCCGACATTCGTCGCGACGTTCACGTCGACAATGCCCGCAGCATGAGCGGGCACGATCGCGTCGAGGCTGGTGGTGCCGTTCACTGTGACCGACGTGGCTGCGGTCGTCCCGAACTTCACCACCACCCCGTTGGTGAAGTTGCGTCCGGTGAGGGTGATTTGCATACCACCACCCGAGCCTCCCCCGCCGAAACTGAGCTTCGTGACGCTCGGCGTGAAGTCGATCGGCACAGAAGTTCTCGAGACGTTGAATGGCCTCGCTAACGCGTAATACGACAGGCCTGGATCACCGCTCAGGGTCGTAACGCGCAACTCGTTGTCGTGCGTCGGGTCGAGGCTCAGGCCGCCCCAGGAGGCGCTCGGCGTCGGCGCGCCGACGATCAGATTGGAAGTCTTATCAACGAGTTCCCCGAAGATGCTCGGGCTGGTTCCAGGCGGATAAGTGCTCGGCGAACCCCAGGTGGCCGTCACGCTCGAGGTCGAATAGTTCGTCAAGCTGACGTTCTGGGCTGGGCCGAGCGTACTCGTGGGATCGATCGTGACCGTGTTCGAGAGGGCAGTTGCGCCGGAACCGATCGTGATTGTGTAGGAACCGGCGATGGGCGCAGCCTGGCTCGTCGCCCAGAAACCCGTTTTCGCAGCGGGGTAACTCAGGTTCAGGGGTACGCCGCCATTCCAGCCGTTCGGTCCGGTCACACTGACCGGCAAGGCGCTGCCAGGTGCGAGACCATCCAGTCCAGTGTAGCGCAGCGCGAAGGCCGTTCCGAGGTTGGTCGCACCGATGACGTTGAAGGTGCCCGCGGAGGCTTCAAGGCCGTAGACGTTTAGCACGGGGGTGAATGCCCCGTTCCCCCGAAGTTGGGCGGAGAACTGCACCTGCCCGTAGGTTTTGGTTGTGATCAGACCCTTCGCATCGACGCTCGCCACCGCAAGGTTACTCGAGTTCCAGGCGATATTCTGGCCTGTGACGGGCGTACCGTCGAGCTCAATCGCACTGAGCGTATAGCTCTTGCCGATTTCGAGCGCCGTCGCCACCGGGCTGAGGACGGCTTTATAGCCATCGGCACCGTAACGCCACTTCAAATCGCTCGGCACAGGCCCACTCGAGTATTTGACCACGATCGGTTTGTCGCTCAGCCACTCGAGCAGCACGATGTTCCAACCCTGCTTGAGCGTCAGGTCGTAGGTGGCGCTGGTGCCTTGTGCAGCGGCGCAACTGCCCTTGACGGTCGCATCGCGATCAGCGAAGACGTAAAAGACCCACTTTGTGCCAGCGCTGTATGGGTACACGTCGAAGTCCGGCGTGGCGAGGTTGATGTAGCCGTACTCAGTGCTCAGATCGTTCGAAAACACGGCAGGATAGCTCGCCACCGACTGGAGCGCTGCCGGACTGACGGTCACCCCCGATGTACAGCCACTGCGCAATCGATAGTTGTTGAGCGCAGAAGCGGGAATCGCCGCGGCAGAAGGCAGATCGAGCGCGAACATCCCTTGTGCGTCGATGGTCCCCTGGCCCAGCGAGCGGGATTTGGCATTGGCATAATCGTACCAGGCCAGCTGGAGCGTCCGCGCACCTCGAGACGTGGAGGCCCACCCCTCGAGCGTCCCGGCGAGCGTGGTCGGTTGGGGTGGCGGACCGGGCGGGGTGGCGGGGGGTGCGACACTCACCGCGACGCTCTTGGTGGCGCTGCCGGTGGCGTTGCTGGCGCTCAGGGTGAAGGTTGTGCTGGTGGTGACCGTCACATCTTTCGATGCGCCTGTGACGGTTCCGACGCCCTGGTCGATGCTGAGCGAGGTCGCGCTGGTTTGACTCCAGGCGAGCGTGACGGTGCCGCCCCCGGCGGGCAGCAGGGTCGGTGTGGCGCTAAAGCTGTCGATGACGGGCGCTGGGACGGGTTGTGGGCAGGCGACGAGGGCGAGCAACAGCGGCAAGAGCAACCAGTTTTTGAACATCCTTTGGGCCTCCGAAGGTCCGGGGCCAGCGGTTCTCCCAAACCGAAGGCCGATTGGATCGCCGGATTGTACCCGGCCAGGTTTAGAGCAGATCAATGCATCCCGTCTCGGTCGCAACGATTCCGTTCGGTGCGGCTTTCAGGGCAAGACGTGAAACACCCCGTCGCCCGCGTACCAGATCGCCCCGCTCGGGGTCACGACGATTTGCCCCTGACCGAGTTCCGGCAGAAGCCGCAGAATCTGCTTGGTGCTGGGGTTGTAACGCACCCACTGGTCCGAACTGGACACCCAGAGGTTGCCTTGAGCGTCCTGCCCGAGGAGCGCCTTGAAGGCGATGCCGGGGATGAGGTGCTCAGTGGTCACGCCGGAGGTGAGGTCATAGGTGTAAAGGTGTGGCCCAGCGCTGAGGGCAACATTCGTCCCGTTGATGAAGAAGGTTGAGATATCGGCTGAGATCGGCACGTCGTACTTGGTGACCTTGAGCGAATCCGTATCGATCCCGACCAGGCTCGAGCCCGAGGTGCCCCAGTAGGTGTTGGCGACCATCTTGGGCGAACCGAACCCCAAGCCGTTCAGTCCGGTCACGAGCGTGTTCGTGCCGTTTAAGAGATCCGCCCGCCAAAGGCCAAAGTACGAGTACCAGACGCGCTTCTTGCCATCGGGTGTCGAGATCGCACAACCGTACTGGCCGGTGGGGTTCGGCAGGGTCTCGACCGTTTTGGTGATGGGGTCGATCCGGGTGAAGCCGAAGTTATCTGTCCAGAGGCTGCCGTCCGGGGCCACGCTCAAGTACCAGCACGGTAACGCGGTATTGGTGATACGTTCCGTCGAACCGTCGGGCTTAATGCGGAACACGCCGTTTTGAGCGTCCGAATCGACGTAGACGTTCTCGTCTGCGCCGACGACCCAATTCCGCGCGAGCGGGAGCTGGATGCGGTGCGGGCGCGTCCGGATGGTCACGGCAAGGGTTCTCACCGTCACACCCGAGGTGGCGACCAGCCGGGCGGGAGTGTCGCCGATCAAGGTTTCCGCTGAAGAGGTGATTGATATGTCGACCGATACCGGGTTGCCACTCACGGCCAAGCTGATGGGCGTTGTCTGGCTGACGCCCGACGGCAGGTTTTGCAGCGTCAGGCTGACGGTGCCGTTGAAGTTCGGGTCCGGCGTCACGGTGGCCTGGAGGCCGACCTGGCCGTTGTTGTAGACGTTGATCCCTGGCTGTGGGCTGGAGAGGTCGAAGGGCTGATGGGTGTAGGCGAGCGTCACCGACTGGCTGCCGCCGGAGAGGCTTACGGTCTGGGCCGGTGGCGCGGTGTTGAGCGCCACATCTGCCCCGGTGACGGTCAACGCGGTGCGCGGCAGGTCGCGGATGGTGATCGATCCGACAACCGGCGCAGCGAAGAGCGCCGTTCCAGAAGCGGTGACGGTGACTGGAGCCTGCGCGGGTCCGGTCACGGCAATGTTCAGGCTTGCCGTCTGCGCCGTTCTGGTCATGGTGATCGTCCCACTGGTGGGCGATCCGGTGGCGGAGTAGGCGGTGTAGGTCCCAGCGTATGCGCCGTCACCGAAGGTTCCGGCGGCGTCCACGAACGAACCGCCCCCCGCTGTGGAGATCTGAACCGTGCCCTTCGTGGTGTCGCCCTTGAGCGTGCCCGAGACTGTGGCCAGCGAGGTGAAGCTTAACGTACCAGCGTAGGCCGTCGCGCCCACAGCCTGATTGAGGAAGGCGACGGCAAAAGCCGCCTTGCCGGATGCCTCACGCATCGTGAGATCCCAGCGCCCTGTGACATCGAGCGGTCCGGGCGGCGCTGGTGGGGACGCAGGAGGCGGTGCCGGGTTGATGGGTGCGGGTTGCGGGCATGCGACGAGTAGGGTCGCGAACAGCAGCACGAATCCTTTGTGGTGCATTCCTTGATCCTCCAGCGATCTGGTTCGGCCTGCGTTTCACCGTCGCGTGCCCGAGCGCTCGCTGGATTCTATCGGGCGAGGTTGAGGTCGAATTAATGTCGAGTGCCGGAGGCAAATTCGCATCTGTTTGGGTATCACCAGAGACTTTTGCCAATCCGATCAAATCCTGATCATCCAACAATGACGACCTGGTAAGGCTGGCAGGGTAACCCGCTCAGTGTTCACCCTGGCGGATCAAACGCAACTTCACCTTGAGGTTAGGCACTCTCCCCCACCCATGCTCGCCCGTCAGAACCTCGAGACCGAGTGCCTCTGCCGTAGACAGACACGCGCAATCGCCGAGCGACAGATCGTAAGGGTTGCGGCGCGCGTAGAAGAACGCCGCGCCGAGCGCAAGGCCGACATCCATCGGCACGACCTGAAGCCCGAGGGCGAGCACGTCCCGCTCGACCTCGTTGGCTGGCGCAACCCCGCTCGAGACGAGCTTGCCGACGACCTCGGTGAGGTTCGCGGCGGCGATGGCCCCGCCGAACTCCAGCTGCGCCCGCACGATTTCGAAACCGGGTTCCTGTTGAAACCAGGCGAGCAATGCGCTCGCGTCGAGCACGCGCTCTTGCGCCTGCAGAGGCTTCACTTGCGCGCGGCCTCAGCGCGTCGCTCAGCGCGCAGTTCTTGAGCGAGTGACCGCCCAGGCGTCGCGTATTTGCCTTCGAGGGCCTCGAGCACGTCTTGGCGGCGCTCGAGCGTCAGGGTCTGGCCGTCTTGACGGATCAGGAGGCGGTCTCCGGGTTCGAGTCCGAGGGCGTCGCGCAGGTCAGCGGGGATGACGATCTGGCCTTTGGAGCTGAGGGTGATTTCCTTAACGAGAGACATTTTCATACTTTGAATCTAGCGTAACATATTTTAGCGTTCGTAAAACTATTCTGAAATGTAAGACAACTGGAGTGAAGATCAATGCGTCGTTGATCTTTCGGAGACGAATTTCAACCCCGATTGGTGGCGTGAGCGCGCATGACACGATTCTCTAAATTGGTGTGGGAGATCGAAAGGTCGTGTTCGTCGACCAGCGCTTTTTCGAGATGCAGTCGCACTGATTCGCAACCTGAGGGGGTCGTGGGTACGGGACCGACGCGTTCTCGAAACGCGAGTATTTTTCATGTTTTTTTACCCACATCAGGTATCAGGATGGGTTCGCTCCACCCCCAAAGTCAGCCTGAGTAAAGTTCCTTCACTGGGAAAGCGTTCTTTCCCAGTCCAGACCACTAGGAAAGCTTCGCTGGTTTTCCTTTCCTAGTGTCGTGGGTAAATCGTATTCAAGGGCGCTGCCCACCAGCCCCCGGTCTTTCCGCACGCGGTCATTGGCGGCCACCTAGCGTAGCGACCGACCGATCTCCACGACCCCCTGAGACCTCACGCCACCCAGGTCGGTCGGCGACCAAGATCGAAGGTGAAATGCGACCCGCCGATGCGAACCGTTACCCCACGACACGCACCAAGCCGCGCAAGACGACAGGGCTTCACACCATCCCGCTCGAGGCCAGCGTGCTGCTTTGCCGCGCCCTCGCCGTGGACTCGGACGGGGCCGTTCGCGCCCTGAGCTGGGCATTGCTTGCCCTGAGCGGCCCGTTCACACTCGCGCTCTCGCTGATCCTGATCGCCTGTCGTCCGCAGGTACTTCCACTGGGCTTACTTTTCCTCTACGCCTCGGTCTTCGCCGTCTGGGTGCTGCGTTCACCCCGGCGCGAACTGATCGAGCGCAACCTCTGTGACCTCGCCGCACTGGTCATCGCGTGTGCTGGATGGTGGTTGCCGTTCGTTCGCGTGCCGATCCGTCTCGGGTGCGAAGCCCCGAACACGCCCACGCCATTTGTCGAATCCCCGCCGCCGCCCCCTCCGCTCGAGGCGCGCCCGCAGGTGCAGCCGAACGCGCCGTCACGCCTGTGTGCGACGGCTCCGTGTTCCACCGCCCGCTCTCGAGTCTTCCCAGGAGGTCCCTCATGGCCCCATTTCCTTACGAACCCAACCGAGAATCCGACGATCCGCCCGTGCTGCTGACCGTGCCCGAGGTCGCCCGCCTCCTCCGCATCGGCTTGAACCGCGCCTACCAACTCTGCCGGGCCAAAGAAATCCCGAGCCTCGTCATCGGTCACACCATTCGCGTGCCGCGCGAAGCCCTCGAGCGTTGGATCGAACGCCAGGGCGAGAAGAAAGCAACGTGAAGCCTGATAACGCGCCCTCGAGGGCCATCGAGCGCATCAACCTTGTGGATTTACTGAACGCGCATTGCCCCACGCCCGAGACCGCCCGTCTCAACCCAGAGCGCGGCGGACTGATCCGCGATCCGCGACCGGGCCGCGAGGAACACCATCCGAGCTTCAGCGTTTCGAGACGCGGTGAGGTCTGGCTCTGGCACCGCTTCGGGCGTGCTGACGAGCGAAATCGCGAGGAGGGCGGCAACGCCTACCACTTGCTCATCAGCCTCGGCTGGAACGCTCGAGAGGCCGCGGATGAACTCGTGGGCCTGACCGAAACCGGTTCTTTCACCGCTTATTCTCCCTCACGAAAACTGCTGCAGCGACCTGCTCCAGTCATCCAGGATTCCATCCTCGAGACGCTAGAGCGCGCCCAGCACGAACTCGAGCGTTACTGGCCCGTCACGGTCCTCGAGGCGCGCGGCCTCACCCTGATAAGGTCACAACGTTGTGGTCTCGGCATCACCAGCGAGGGAGCAATCCTGATCCCGATCCGCAACCCGAGCGGAACCCTCCTGACCGTCAAGCAACGCCACCCCGAAGGCTCGAGATCGGGCCGTTACGGTTACCTCATGACGGGCAGCGGCGCACCCGCCTGGTGCAACCCCGAGTACGGCCAGGCCAAGACTGTCCTGCTCTGCGAGGGTGAACTGAACGCCATCATCGCCTGGAGCGCGGCGCAAACCTTCGGGCTCGAGTTGGACGTGCAGGGCATCGCCGGGGCGAACGCCTCACCGTACCCGGAAGGTCTCGAGGGTCGCACGGTGTTCGTGTACGCCGACGGAGATGCGGCGGGACGGGCAGCAATCAAACGCTGGACGGCATTCGCCCGCGAGATGGGTGCGCTCGAGATCATGATGCTCGAGCCGTTGACTGCGCCGCTCGACTTCTGTGACCTGGCCGGAACAGAGGGTCTCAAGGCGCTCGGTGAACGCCTGCGAGACCTGATCCAACGTGCCCAATCTTCGCCACTCACTCGAGGTTCTGCGCCCGACCGGGATTCTATGCCCGACCCTAGCGTGAGAAACACGCCGTCCAGCACGCTCCCTTTCGTTCCTCGCCCGCGCCGCACGCCAGCATCGTGCTCGAGTTCGTGACCGTGGCCGCCGTCACACCACCCGAACCCGTCGCCTGGCTCTGGGACGGTCTGATCCCGATGGCTTGCCTGAGCCTGATCGGCGGGCCGCCCGGCGTCGGCAAGTCCTCGCTCGTGGCCGGGCTCGAGGTCAGCGTCGCAGCAGGAATGCCGTTCCTTGGTGCGGGTGTCCTCGAGGGCGAGGTCATCCACGTGGATTTCGACACCGACCTGCGCTTGCAGTACCCGTGGTATCGGCGGGCAGCCACGGGCATGGGCGTGCCGGATTCGGCCCTCGAGCGCATCCGTTACGCGCACCCGGCGAACGGCCTCTCGTCGCTCGACCCCGCGCGCATCGATCAACTCCGCGCGGACGTGATCTCGAGGAACGTCAAGCTCGTGGTGATCGACGCCTTCTCGAGCGCCTTCCCGTACACGCGCGTCAACGACGCCGATCAGGTCGCGCAGGTGATCGCCCGCTTGCGCTTGCTCTCCGAGGCGGGCGCGGCGGTACTCGTCCTCGATCACACGCCGAAACCCGGCCCGAAAGATCCGGGCGGGCGCGGGTTACTGGGTTCGCAGATCAAGAGCGCCGGGGCGAGGGCGGTTCACCTGCTCTCTCGCGTGCCGCCCAAGGACGTGGGTGGTCGGGACGTGTTGCGGCTCGAGACGCACAAGAACAACCTCGCGCCAATCGGTTCCGCCATCGGCGTCGAGCGCGTCTGGGAGGGTGAGGGCGTGCGCTTCGAGGTCTTCGATCTAAGCGATCTCGAGGCGATGGACTCGGGCCTCGAGCGGGCGAAACGCGTGCTGATGGCG
>CAXTKV010000032.1:0-4072 GCA_964244895.1 uncultured Deinococcales bacterium | reverse complement strand
CGATCTCGAGGCGATGGACTCGGGCCTCGAGCGGGCGAAACGCGTGCTGATGGCGACACTCCGAGCCGAGTCCGAAGCGCTCCCTCGAGAGGTGCTGCTCGAGCGCGTGACGCAGCGCGCGGGCGTCGCCGCGCGCACCTTCGACCGGGCCATCGGTGCGGCGCTGGCCGACGGTGAGGTTGAGGCCATCCCGTTGCCGAAGCGCGGCGCACCGAGGCTCTACCGGCTCCCTGGTTCTGAGGTGAGCGGGCGAGGAATCGAATCTCCCTTCTCACACGCGACGGATTCCACGCAGACCCTCGGGCGAGGAATCGAGTCTGGCGAATGAAAGGACACCATGACCGAACCGCCGAGTTCCCAGATTGACCTCAACGAGCGAAAAGCCGTGTACGCGCTCACCTTGAACCTCTTGACCGATCTCGCCTGCTCGGAAAACCAGGCCATGGACCGCTACGGCCTCGACCTCGAGACGCTCGAAACCACCACCGTCCTGCCAGGCTTTATCAGACCGACGCGGCGCGAGGTCGCCCTGAGCCACCGCTCGCGCACCGCCCAGCCCGTGACCTTTCTGTGCGCCGACTCGGAGACCGCCACGCTCGAGACCTGGCAGTTGCGCCACCTCGCCGGACTGTTCGCGGCCCGCCATCGGTTGGGCGTGCCAGGAGCCGATTGGCGCGTCACGGCCTTCGGGCGGGCCGAACGAGACCGCGACGGGCGCTGGTTGCCGGACTGCATCCCGGACGCCATCTGGGAGGCCGACTGGGGCCGGATCGCGCTCGAGTACGACGCGGGCAGTCACCGCCTCGAGACCGTCTCGGAGAAGGCGCGGGTGTACGCGAACAATTATGACCAGCAACTCTGGCTCGCCGCCACCGCCGAACGCTGCGCGAGCTTGCGCTGGGCGCTCGAGACCACCCTGCCTGACCGTTCAAGGTGGCGGGTGATGCGGGTGGATTGGCGGTGAGCGGACTTGCAGCGCTGCGGCGATCAAGGAGAAAAGATGCCCAATTCCCGCATTTCCGCTCCACGGTGGAAAAGCGGTGGAACATCGTGCAGGACGGCGCTCCGCTCGAGTGGAATTTTGGCGGAATACGAGGCAATCAATCACTTTCCCACCCGCCTGAGACAAATAGGTGCGGAACAAGACAGCGCGGGGTGGGATCACGCGGAGAACGATCATGAATGACGGACGAAGGCTTTCAACAGAACAGGTTGCGGCGCGCCTCGGCGTGTCGCGCGAGACGGTCAACCACTACGCGCTCACACTCGAGACGGTGCGCGGCGGGAGCCTCAAGGTTCGGGGCGGCGCGCGGCGGTTCCGCGAGGCAGACGTCGGGGTGTTCGCCCAGATGCGCCGCCTCGTGCGGGATTCACCGGGGATCGGGCTTGAAGCCGCCTGCCGGAAGGCGCTCGAGACCGCTGACGATCCGCACGACGGTGAATCGACACCGGCGGGATTCGCCCCCGAACCCGTCGAACGTCTCCGTGAGGGCCTGGCCGCGCTTGCCAGCCTGCGAACCGATTTCGAGGCGCTGCTCGAAGGGATGGAGGAATTCATGGCGGCGCGCCATCGGCTCGAGGCCATCCTCGACGACTGTGGCACCGAGGTCATGGAGATCGGCGCGCGGATGCGCGACTGGCCGGGGCAGGTTCAGGAGTTCACGGCGACCTTGAAGACCCTCACCGAACTCGACGGGCGCATCCAAGCGCGGCTCCAGGAGGTCGATGCGTCGCTGGATAAGCACATCGCCCGCACGCTCGAGCGGGCCGTGCCGATCTGGATCGGTTGCGGCATCGGCGCGTATGTCGTGGGCTTCGTGATCCTGCCTGGGGTGTTCACCCTGCTCGGCTGGCGGCGCTGAGCACGGCGACCGCCGAACGTCGTCAAGCCCGGCCTGCGGCCTCAAGCTCGCTGCGCTCGGGCTTGACGACAGCGCCTCGACGCGCGGTTGCCCGCTGACCGTCGAGGGTCGCGGTGGCGGTCGCTCGAGCGGGGAATTCGGACGGGAAAGGCTTGAGCCTTCCCGTTCAGAGAGGAGATGGTCATGACCGAAATCGGAGCGAACACCGTGCAGGCCTTGTGGATGGATGCCGAAAGCGACGCGCTCGAGGTGATGGCCGATGGGTTCGAGGAGAACCAACCCGCCATCATCACGCTCGAGGCCGACCCGGACGAACCACCGCCCGCCGCACCATCCATCGCCCTCGTGCTCTGGGAGGAGGCCGCGTGAATATCGACCTCGATCCGTTCGACGGCATCCCCGAGCTGTACGCCACGGAGAACGAGCTGGACCCGCTGGTGTACATCTGCTACGCGCACCCGCGATTGGATTGGTGCTGGTTTGTGACGGAGTACGACGCCTCGAGCACCTTCTTCGGGTTGGTCGCCGGGTTCGAGGTCGAACTCGGGTATTTCGACCGGCTCGAGCTGGAGGCGGCTGGCGCGAGGCGCGATCCACACTGGGAGACGATGGCGCTCTCAGCGGTGCGGCGACGGCTCGCGCTGTTCGAGGAGGAACCGACGTGACGCGGGGCCGTAAGCGCGGCAACAACGAAGGCTCGGTCTTCCAGCGCAAGGATCGGCGTTGGGTCGCGCAGATTCAAGTCGGGTTCAGCGCGAACGGCGCGCCGAAGTTCCGCACCCACTACGCCGACACCCGCAAGAACGCCGACGACTGGCTGGTCGAGATGAAGGCCGCCAAGCTCACCGGGATGCTCGCCGAGACGGACGGGCTGACCCTGAGCGCCTTTCTGGATCGCTGGCTCGAGGCCAAGGCGCGCGACGTGCGACCGTCCACGCACCTCAGCTACCGCAGCACCGTGCGACTTTACATCGCACCGCGCCTCGGGAAGTTCAAACTCGAGCGCTTGCGACCTCTGGATCTCGAGCGCCTGGTCTCGGGGTTGCTCGAGTCCGGTCAGAGCGCGAGGGTCGCGGCCTACGCGCTGCGCGTGGCGAAGATGGCGCTCAAGCAGGCGGTACTCTGGCAGCTCGTGCCGCGCAACGTGGCCGAGGCGGTCAGGCCGCCGCGCGCGGTTCGGCGCGAGATGAGCGTCTGGACGGGCGCGGAGGCGAAAGCCTTCCTCGAGTTCACGCGCCCGCACCGCTTGCACGCCCTGTTCGTGCTGGCGTTGACGACCGGGTTGCGGCGCGGCGAGCTGCTCGGCCTGCGCTGGGCGGACGTGGATTTCGAGGCGGGGCGGCTGTCCGTGCGGCGCATCGTCGTTCACACGCAGGGCGCGCTCGAGCTGGGCGAGCCGAAGACCGCCACCTCGCGGCGCACGATTCCGGTCGCGCCCGGCGTGATCGCGGCCCTGCGCGAACACCGCGAGCGGCAGGCGCTCGAGCGAACCGTGGTCGGAGCGGCCTATCAAGACCAGGGGGTCGTGTTCGCCTCGGAGGTCGGCACGCTGACGCACCCGCGCAACATCGAGCGCGTCTATTACAACCACCTCAAGCGCTCAGGCGCACGGCGCATCCGGTTCCACGATCTTCGGCACACCGCAGCGAGTTTGATGATCCTCAAGGGCGTGCCGCCGAAGGTCGTTTCGAGGATGCTCGGGCACGCGAGCGTAGCGTTCACCTTACAGGTTTACGTCCACGTCTTCGAGGAGCAGGAAGAAGAGGCAACGCTCGACCTGGACGACCTCGCGTGAATCGGTGCGCCCAAGGACACCCCGTTTCAGCCAAACACGTACTCGCCGCGCGAGTTCACGGTGTGCGACCACTCGACTTCGATCCGTCTGTTGGCACGTGCGAGCGGTCTCGAAACAATCGTGTGAACGTGCTCGAGACCCCAATGACTTGAGCATTCAAGTTGTGGGTCAATTTGTGTAAAGCAACGTACTTCTGATCCAGCTACTTTACCGTCCTGAACGATGTTTTGAGTGATCACGGCGGCTCACTAGGCTTTAAGTCGCGTTAATCGCAACCCTTCATGCTCTGTGCTGGAGGAACCCTTGTCACCGCTCAAATTTGCCAGCCGGGCCGCCGTCGCGTGCGGCCTGATCGTCGCGCTCGTCTCGTGTCCACAACCGACCGAGCCGCCCAAAGCACCCACCACCTTCACCG
>CAXTKV010000031.1:29703-34447 GCA_964244895.1 uncultured Deinococcales bacterium | reverse complement strand
GAGCGGGTAGGCGATGAACAGCGCGAACAGGATCAATGCGGGAGCCAGCATCGCGTACGAGGCCAATTGCGGGCCTGAAACGAGCGCGCGACGTTTAAAAGGAATCGGGCTTTGGCTTCGCTTGGTCATGAATACCTGTCGCGCGGGTGGGTAGGGGCGCTCCGCGCCCCCACCCGAATGAGGTTCAACGCCCGAGCTTCTTCTTGGCCGTCAGGGCTGCTTCGCGGACGACAGCTATCGCCTGCTGCGGGGTTTTCGTACCGTTCAGCACTTCCTGAATGACGTTCTGGTACGCGTCCGAGATTCCGCTTTCGACCGCGCTATCCAGCCAGAGGGTCGAACCATCGGCGCTGCCAAGATCGGCAATGACTGCCGCCAGGGTCGGATCGAGTTCCAAGCCCTTGACGGCTGCGGGGTTCGTGGGAATGCGTTGCGTCTCTGAAACCAGCCTGGCCTGCGGCTTGACCGAAACGACGTACGCGAGGAAAGCCACCGCTGCGGCTTTATTGTTGGATTTCGAGCTCACCTGAAGGCCAGTCGGCCCGGAGATAACGTAGTCCTGGTTGCCCTTGCCGCCCTCAATCTTGGGGAAGCGGAACGTGGCGTACTTGTCCTTGAAGCCGTTGGCATCCATCATGCCCAAGCACCACGTGCCGCAGAAGGTCATGGCACTCTTGCCCGTGTAGAACGTGGCCCGAGCGATCTCCGGGCTGACTGAGTTAACCGCGTTGTTGAAGCAGCCCGCATCCTGCATGTCCTTGAGCTTCTGAAGGGCACTGGCATAACCGGGATCGGCAAAGAGCTTGTCGGCAGCTGGCTTGAGTGAGTAATCAGTAGCAATCTGCGCGTCACCGACAACCTTCTGGTTCAGGATCGTCATGTAGTGAATCCCCGGCCAGCGTTCGGAATTGCCGAAGGAAATCGGCGTGATGCCTTTTGCCTTGAGGTTCTTGCAGGTGTTCAACAGTTCACTGAAGGTCGACGGAATCTTGACGCCTTCTTTGGCGAAGATGTCCTTGCTGTAGAACATGTACTTCGACTGCTGGGTATACGGCGCGCCCCAGATTTTCCCATCGAGCGTGAAGGCCCCGACCGTGCCCTTGAGGGTCTTGTCCCAGCCCGCACTCTTGGCGGCAGCAGTCAAGTCCATGACCTGACCGTCGCGCACGAACTTGAAGCTGGCCTCGCCGGGATCGTTGTAGAACACGTCGGGTGGCTGGTTGGAAGCCACGCCGACCTGGATGGCGGTCTTGTACGTCTCGTTGGCGTAGTCGCGCACCGTGATGGTCACGTCGGGGTTGGCCTTCTCAAACTCTGCGGCCACTTCTTTGAAGTACGGGGCGATATCGGTCAGCACCCAGATCGTCAGGTTGCTTTTTTGCTGCGCAAACGCGACGAACGCGCCCAGGGTGGTGAGAACCAGAGACGATGCGATCAGAATTTTCTTCATGCGACCTCCTTGAAGGAACCAGCCTGCTGTAAAAAGTGCCGGATGTTTAAACAGTCAATACGAAGCGCACCTCCATCTTTGTTGGGTCGCCAGACCAGCGCTGAATTCACTCGAGGAAACGATCGTTTCAGACTCGGGCGGCAGCCTTCGCCACGCTCGGGTCGTCAGTACCGAACGAGGGAGCGAGGCATCAGCTTTGCAATCTCGAGGCGGGAATCTGCGCCCAAAACCTCGGTATCAGCTGGACTTGGTGTGGGTTCATGGTACGAGGGAATCGTCTTGAAATCCATGCAGAAAACATTGGTGTTCTTGTACTATCCTTTTACAAGGACGACATGGAAAAACAGTTGAGCCTTCTGTTGTACGGCACCGATACGGGTCACGATCCCGGATTTGTGGTTGATCGACCTGGGCCGCGCCAGGAATGGATCATCCTTTGCTTCCGGACACCGTTCCTGATGGTCACCGATTCCGGCCTCGAGATTGGCCAACCTGGGGACTGCGTGGTTCACGACGCGGACTATTCGGAATGGCACACCACCCTTCCGGGCGAAACCGAGGGCTTTCGAAACGATTGGCTTCACGTAGGCATCGAGGGGATGCAGGCCCTGACCAGCCGCTTCGGGATTCCGCTCAACCGACGCATTCCGACGGGTTTCCCCTCGTTTCTCGGCGAGCACTTGCGCGTCATCTTCGAAGAGGATCGGCGTCGTGAGGCGTTCTGGTTCGAGCGGATCGGTATCGAACTCGAGAAAGTGCTCTTGCGTATTGGAAGGGCCCAGCAAAGCCACAGTGACGGAGCTGTGCTGAGTGCAACGCAGCGTTCCCACCTGTCGCGTTTCGCAGCCATCAGGTCGAGCATGTTGGATCGTTTTGATGAGCCGTGGAGCGTGGAAAAACTGTCCGAAATGGCTCAGGTGAGCCCGAACCGATTCTCCGTGTTGTATTCCCTGTTTTTTAAAATCAGCCCAATCGAGGAACTGATTCGACACCGACTGAAGCAGTCTTGTACGATGCTTGTGTATTCGGACTCAAACCTGGACGTGATTGCAGAAGCCTGCGGGTTCACGGATGCGTCCTATTTCAGTCGGGTCTTCAAGTTGCGCATGGGCTGTAATCCCGGAGCGTACCGGAAGATGGGTGTCCCGCAAGCTGATTGAACCTGTCTCTCGAGGGCGAGCGCCAGGATCGCGCGATGAATCGGGGTATCAGGAGGGGTGCAAAAAAGAACACCGCTCTGGACGGTGTTCTTTGTGGCGGGTCGTGCAGGGCTCGAACCTACGACCTGTGGTTTTGGAGACCACCGCTCTACCAACTGAGCTAACAACCCACGCGGGCACGAGTGTAGCACGCGCCCCGAAGCCTGACAAGTCTGATGAACGGGCTAAAAAGACCGTCCAGCACGGTCTTTCTCGAGAAGCCAGGTTTGCGTCTGGGACGGTGTTCTTGTGGTTCGAGCGGTCGGCTCGAGCCGGGCGAACGCCGGGGTTCTCGAGGATATCGTCCCGTGCGGCGCTCGTTTCCTGGGCACAGGTCGGTGTTCTGAGCCAACGACGGGCTGGACTCGAGGCACCACGTTTTAGCCGAGCGCAATTCCGAAACTGGCGCGGCAGCGTTCGCGCATCGCCTCAACGGACGCCCAGTCGGGTGCGCGAGCCTCCACGATCTCGCGCTCGAGGCTTGGGACATCGAAATCCACGCCGTGATATGGCGCACCCGCATCGGTGCAGAACCCGGCGACTTTCGGGTCGTAGGCGATGCCGTAAAACCGCGTGCCGACCGCCGCCCCGAGGATCACGGCGTGCAATCGGACGCCGATGACCGCGCCAGCACCTGCGATCAGTTCCAGGGCGCGTTTCGGGTCGGCAGTTTCCTCGAGTTGCACGCCCTGCACGGCGCGGAAGGCTTGAATTTCGGGCGTGTCCACGCCGGGTTGAAACGAGAGCGCCAGGACGCGATGCCCGGCGTTCACCAGTCTGGTGGCGAGCTGCACCAACCGTTCGGTCGCGCCGCGTTGCCCACCGCGCGGGGCGATCACGATCAGTTTTTCATCGCGCGGTACGTTCGGCGCTTCGAGCAGCAGGGCCGGGTCGCCGCCCAGGACGGCCTCGACACCGATTCGGCGGAGGGTCTCGACGGAACCCGTGTCGCGCACGATGGTCGTGAGGTTTTGCAGGGTGCTCGAGACGGCCCGAGCGCCCTCGGTCGAGAGCGGTCCGATGGATTGGTTGAAGACCGCTACGCGCTTGCCCAACATCCTGGCGATGCGGATGATCCAGAGGTAGTACGTCAAGTTTCGGCGGCTGGTCTTGTCCTGCAACAACCCGCCACCACCCGACAGGAGCGCGTCACAGCCGACGATTGCGCCCAGCAGCGCGAGCGGGCGCATCCGGTGCGCGGATTGCACGCCGTAGTCACGCGCCGTCGCGTCTGGGTCGCTCGAGAGGACGATGGGCGTGTGTCCTAGGCGTTTCAGTTCGCGGGTGATGGCGAGCAGGATCGCTTCGTCGCCGGTGTTGGCGAAGCCGTAATAGCCGGACAGCACCACCTTCATGGGACGACCTTCACGCGTCAGTCCTCACGCGCTCGGTTCCGTCGGAATGACCTTGCGCGGACGACCGCGACGTTTGGGCGCGGAAACCGATACGGCAGCACCGTCCAGGACGGCGTTTTCTGTTTGCGTCCGGGACGGTATTTCTGTGATCGGCTCGAGGCCGATGGCGGGTTCGCTCGAGAGGTCCGGTTCTGGCTGGCTCGTGGCATCCAGTTCGGGAACGCTCGAGGTTTCCGTAGCAGCCTCGCTCGAGTCCACGGGCGCGCCGTGCAGCACGCTCAGGATCGCCTGACCGTAGCGTTTGACGCGCTCCGGGCCGATGCCCTTGACGTGCTCGAAAGCGGCCAGCGAATCCGGGTTGGCGCGCGCCACACCCGACAAGAGCGCGTTGGAAGCCACCTGAAAACGCGAGATCTCGAGCCGTTGGGCTTCCGCGTCGCGCCATTCGCGCAGGCGCGCGTAGCGATCCAGTTCCGTCCCACCCAGGCTGCTGGTCGGGTCTTGCGTGGCGGGCTCAAACGTCATGGCGGGGCCAGATGGCGCGTCCGAGTCGGCGGGCGAGGTCGGCTCGGGCGCGCTCGGCTCGAGGGCTGCGGGCGATTCTGGTACGGCTTCGTCACCCTGCGCATTCTCGAGCGGCGAGTCCTGTGCAACTTCGCTCTGTGCGCTCGGGCTGTGCGTTTCCTGTGCACTTGCGCGCTGCACTTCCTGTTGTGCACTTGCGCGCAACGCACGAACGG
>CAXTKV010000031.1:0-29603 GCA_964244895.1 uncultured Deinococcales bacterium | reverse complement strand
TGTGCACTTGCGCGCTGCACTTCCTGTTGTGCACTTGCGCGCAACGCACGAACGGCGTTGAGCGCCTGCTCGAGATCGCTCCAGAGGTCGGTTTCGTCTTCGAGACCCACGGAAAAACGCACCACGTCGGCGGGCAGACCCAGTCCGGCCACCTCTGAGGCGGGATGCACGACGCTGCTCTGCGCGCCACCGATGCGCCCAGAATCGCGCCAGACGCGCGTCAGGGTCGGCAGGGCTTCGGCCATGGCGGAGGACTCGAGGCGCAGCGCGAAGTTCGGGCCGTGCAGGGCGCGCCCGTCGCGCGAACGCATCTGTTCGGCGGCGATCGTGTGCCCGCGGTGCGATTCCAGGCCCGGATAGAACACGCGGCGGATGCCGGGCTGGTTCAGGAGCTTCCGGGCGAAATCGTGCGCCAGCCTGGATTGGCGCTCGAGGCGCACGCTCAGGCTGGACAGGCCCAGCGCGGCGAGTTCCAGGGTGGCGGGGTCGGGTCGGGTCGCGAGCAGCTCGCGGTGCGCCGTCAGGCGGTCGCGCAGGGCCTCGTCGCGCCCCAGGAGCGCGCCGAGCTTCAGGCCAGCGCTGCCCGTCAACGCGCCCATGCTCGAATACGCGACCACGTCCACACCGAACTCCAGCGGGCGCGTCGAGAGGGCGGTCGCGCTCGAGTTGTCGACCACCACCAGCGCGCCAGCGTCGTGCGCGCGGTTCGAGACGCTCGACAAATTCACCACGCCCAGGTTGACGCTGCCGGGCGATTCCAACCAGACCAGGCTGGTGTTCCGGAAACGCCAGCGCGACGGGTCGGTCAGGTCGCGGAACTCGAGTTCCACGCCGAATTCCGCGTAGACCAGCAGCACCTCGAGCGTGCGCGGGTTCAGTTCTTCGGAAACCACCACGCGGTCGCCGGGCCGCAGCAAGCGCGCCACGGCATCCACCGCCGCGCGACCGGAAGCCAGGCCGAGCGCCCAGGCACCCCCACCCGGCAAGCCTGCGCCCTCGAGCGCCGCGAGCCGCGTTTCAAACGCCTCGAGCGGTTTAGGGTTTTCGGTTTGACCGGTGTGGACGGCGAGCGTATCGAATCGAAAGGGATCGTCCATTCCTGGGCTCATCTTACCCTCGCGCGCGGCAGCGTGGGAATCCCGACGCCGGAGTTCAGGGCGTGCGCCGTAACGCGCGCACAAACACCGTCCCAGACGGCAATCCTGGTTTTCAGAAATTCGTGTGCAGGACGGTCTCGCGATCCAGGCTCGGGCTTCGAGGGCCGCAGCGCAGGGCTTTCAGGGGTTGAATACGAAAAGTAAAGGCTTCTATACGCCAAATTCACCTGCCGGGAAAAAGATGCCCTTGCGCTCGAGCGTATCGAAGATCAACGCCGACGGGTCGGACAACCCCCACCCATCCTGACCCGTCGGCGCTTCGAGTTCAGCCGCGTTTAGAATGTAAAAAAACCGTCCAGAGCGCGACGGTGTAGCGACGTGCCCAAACTTTACGGTGGCTTTACCGCCGCGACATACCTTGTGCCATGGCGTTCGGGGTGCGTCCTGAATGCCACCAAGCGCGAGGGGCATCGCGAACTCCTGGGAGGGAGGTTCGCGCTGTCCCTCAAGCGTTTGCGAACCCGCAAAATCGCGTTTCACGTTGATTCCATCTGGCCAATCCAGACTCTGACCAGCGAAGTTGAAAACCCTTCGCGAACATCCTCCCCAGAGACGCCAGCCTCCCCCACCCCCGCTGGCGTCTCAGCTTTTTTGCGCCCGTGGAATGGTCATGTCCGCGCCTCGAGATCAAGGCTCGAGGCGCGAGATCGCGTCATCGAAATCAACCTCGATAACACCGTCCTGGAGGACTTTTGTTGGTTACCTCGAGCCACATCGGCGAACAGGGTCTATCCTGAAATTCGTTCGCACACCAGACCCGAGAAACCAAGCAGCAGGAGGACACATGCGACCCCATTTGATGATCCTGAGCGGCCTCAGCGCGCTGATCGTGGCTTGCGGTTCGAGCCCGGCCACACCGGCAGGCTCACCGACGAGCGCGACCGTCAACGGCTACACTTTCGCCGACAAAACGGCTGGCAAAGTCAACCTGAGCGTCAGCGCGCTGGATGCCAACAAGACTGTCCTGCCGAGCGGAACCATCACCGAAGCCACCGTCTCCGGCCTGACGGTGGCCGTAACCTCTCAGACCGGAACCGCCTCGATCTGCGGGCAGATTCAAGGCGGGTCGGGAAACCTCAAGGCAGCGCTGGTGCTCGATTCGACCGGTTCGATGTTCCTGACCGATCCGCCATCCACCACGGGCGATTTCACGACCACGCAGCGCAACCAGGCCGCCAAGAGCTTCGTGGCCCGCATGGGCAGCACCGACGCGGCAGCGGTCGCCAGCTTCGATTCGAACACCAGCCCGACCTCGCCGTACCTGGCGATCAAACTCCAGCAAGATTTCACCTCGAACAAGACCTCGCTCAACACCGGCGTCAACAGCGCGACCTTCGAGGGCGGAACGACGCCGCTCTGGGACGCCGTCTTCGATGCCGCCGACCTGACCGGGAAACAATCGGGCAGCAACAAGATCGCGCTCGTCATGACGGATGGCGGCGATAACAGCTCCACCAAAACCGCGACCGATGCCATCAACGAAGCCAAAGCCAAGGGCGTGCGCGTCTACATGATCGGTCTGGGCACCGCGATCGATCCGACCAACATGCAACTGGTGGCGGCGCAGACGGGCGGTCTGTACGCCGCGTCCGACGCCAGCCAGTTGACCGGCCTGTTCAACGGCGTCTTCAACGCCACCCAGGGCGCGGGTTGCGTCCAGTTGGTCTTCTCGCCCGTGCCGAGCGCGGGGCAGAAAGTCACCGGCACGGTCAGCTTCAAGGTCAACGGTGTGGCGCTCAGTTCGGCCTTCGAGGTGCAGTTCTAGCGGTCAGAAGTCAGGGAAAAACCAGAGCGGTGAAAATGGGCGCTCGAGTATTTCTCGAGCGCCCGTTCAGGAGCACCGTCTAGCACGCAGATTCTTGATGCTCGAGAACACCGTTTGGCACGGTGCTCTGGAATTATTTATTCGATCACGAGCGGGATGATCACCGGGTTGCGCCCGGTGGCTTTCCGCACGAAACGCTTGACGGCGTAGTACACGTCGTCGCGCACGTCCTCGAGCCGCTTCTTCTCGCGCACGCCGCGGTAGAGCGCGTCGTGGGCTTCCTCGCGCATGGCTTCTTGAAGCTCCTTGTTGGCGGTCACGAAACCCCGGCTGACGATCTCGATGTGCGGCGTCGGGTGCGTGATCGCGGTCACGACCACCACGCCGTCCGAGGCCATCGCGTGACGATCCTCCAGGATTTCTTCGGTCACGTCACCCACCCCCAGCCCGTCCACGTAAACCACGCCGGAGGTGACGCGCCCGTGAACCTTGAACTCGTCGCGGCTGACGCGGATCACGTCGCCGTTCTGTGCGATGATGGTTTTCTTCGGCGGCGTCGGCGTGCTTTCCGCCAGGCGCTGGTGGTTCATCTGGTGGCGCGGCTCGCCGTGGAAGGGCAAGAAGAACTTCGGGCGCGCCAGGTTCAGGATCAGTTTCAGCTCTTCCTGCGATCCGTGACCGGAGGCGTGAACCTTGTAGGTCGGCGGGTAGAAGGTGTGAACGCCCATCTGGTAGAGGCGGTTGATGATGCCGTTGACGGCTTCCTCGTTGCCGGGAATCGGCGAACTGGACAGGATCACGGTGTCACCGGACTTGAGCGTCAACTTGGCGTGGTTGCCCATCGCCAGCCTCGAGAGGACGCTCATCGGTTGGCCCTGCGATCCGGTGCAGATGAAGAGCACCTTGTTGTCCGGCAGGTCGGTCAGTTCATCCGTCGAGATCAAACGATCCTTGAGTTCCAGGTAGCCCAGTTCCTGCGCGAGCTGCGCGTATTTGAGCATCGAGCGGCCTTCCATCACGACGCGCCGACCGTGCTTTTCGGCGGCGGCGATGATGTTGGCCACGCGGTGAATGTGGCTGGCGAAGGTCGTGACGAAGAGACGCCCCTTGGCTTCCGAAACCAGCTTCTCGATTTCCACGGCGATATCGGCCTCACTTGGCGTGGTCCCCAGGCGCTCCGCGTTGGTGGAATCCGAGATCAGCAGCAGCACGCCTTCCTCGCCCGCCGCGCTGATCCTGGCCAGGTGGCTGGTCTTGCCATCCGCCGGGTTCTGGTCGAGCTTGAAATCGCCCGTGTGCACCACGCGCCCGATCGGCGTGTGAATCACCATGCCGGAATTATCTGGGATCGAGTGCGTCATCAAGAACGTGTCCACCGTGAAGTGCTTGCCAATTTTGACGTGCGCGTCCGTGCTGATCTCGCGCATGTCCAGATCCGCGTTCGGGATGCCGAACTCCGCGAATTTCTCGCGCAACAACCCGAGCGTCAATTTCGCGCCGTACAGCGGAACCTTCGGCAAGCGCGGCAGGATGTACGGCAGGCCGCCGATGTGATCCTCGTGGCCGTGCGTGATGATGAAACCCGTGATCATGTGCGCGTTTTCCAGCAGGTAATCGATCTTCGGGATCAAAAGATCGATCCCCGGCATGGTGCTGTCCGGGAAGGCCAGACCCCCATCCACGACCATGATCTCATCGTCGTAGCGGAAGGCCATCATGTTCTTGCCGATCTCGCCCATGCCGCCCAGCGGGATGATCTCGAGGAACTTCTCGCTCATCGGGAAACCCCAGAGTTGGCCCGAGAGTTGGCCCAAGAATTGACCCGAGAATCGTTTCGGGGCGAATCGGTAAACGACGCAGGAACCTCGGGAAACCCGAGGGAATTTGCAGCAGGGAAATGCATCGGAAACTCCTTTGGTGCAGCAAAAACCGCACGCGCCTCGTTCACCCAGGAGGCGGGGGCTCGAAGAACCTCGAGCGGGGCGTTCAGTGTCCCACGAACGGCGGGGGCGCGTGCCAGACAGAATAAGCCGACCAGATGGCCGTATTGCGCAGAGTGTACCAGACGATCCCGACCGCGAAGCGGTGATACGCCACGGTGATCGTTCCAGACGGTGCTTCCAGACCGCAACGCGTCCAGCACGGTGCTTGCGAATTTTGCGCCCGCGCCACACAAACCGAACGCCGAGGTCGCTAGAATCTGGCATTCACGCCCGGAAAGGACACGATATGCGCCTGATCACCGTGATCGCCCTGATCGCCTTTTGGAGCTTCGCCGGATCCATTGCCAAAGCCGAACCCCTGACGGACGCGCAAGTCACCGAACGCGGACGCGCGCTGACCGAGCAGTTCTACAAAGTTGATCTGGATCCCGTCTGGGCGGCCTGCAGTTCCGATCTGCAGACCCGCCTGGGTGGGCTCGAGGCGTTCCGAAAGTACCGCCTTCAGGGCATCGAAAGTTTCGGGCAGGAACTGAAAATCTACGACGAGGGCGTGGTCGAACAGGAAGGCCTGAAATATTACGTGCGCGCCGCCAGTTTCCAGAAGCGCCCGGAGCTGGTCTGGTACGTCGAATGGGGTTTCAACGCCGAAACGGGCGTGGTCGAGTTCTTCAACATCGAATTCGCAGGCAACGCGCCGGGTTAAAGACCGCCCCGCGTGCCGGGTTAAACACCGTCCTGCACGCGAATGCTCGAGATAAAAGAACACCGTCCAGGACGGTGTTCTTGATTTTAGCTCGCGCATCTGTCGAAGGCTAAGATGGTTGTCATGCCCCTTCTCAGCGATCAATCGGTACATTTCTTGTATCCGGTCATGCCATTTCAATCTGGCACCGTTGATGAAACCTTCGCGCCCGAAGCCGAAGCCATGCGCGAGGCAGGATTCTCGATGACAACGGTTTCGATTGAGGATCTCGAGTTCGGAAATTTCAAATTGCATCCGAGAATCCCTGAAGGTACAGTCATCGTTTACCGAGGCTGGATGCTCGATACAAAACAGTACGAGCGGCTCGAATCAGGTGTCGAATTCGCTGGCGCGCACATGCAAACCGACCTGAGAACGTATTTGTCGTGCCATCACCTGCCAAACTGGTACGCCAAAATCGCTGATCTGACGCCCGAAACCCGCGTTTTTGACGTGAATGCTGATCTCGAGCAGGAATTGCGCTCGCTCGATTGGGATGTTTATTTCATCAAGGATTTCGTGAAATCCTTGAAAACATCTGTCGGTTCAGTCATCTACAAACCCGAGGACGCGAGCGTTCTGCTCGAGGAAATGCGGAAGTTTCGCGGCGTGATCGAGGGCGGCATCGTTGTGCGTCGTTTCGAGCCACTCGACGCTTCCTCAGAGCGTCGGTACTTCGTGATTCACAATCAAGTATTTGCACCCGATGGAGCGCCACCCGACATCGTTTACACATGTGCCGAACGCATCGAGAGCCCTTTTTTCAGCATTGACGTTGCCATCCGAGAAGATGGTGAATCGCGCGTGATTGAGGTTGGGGATGGTCAGGTGTCCGATCTTGTAGGGTGGACGCCCACTCGTTTCGCCCAGGCGTGGCTCGAAAAGACCGTCTCGCACACGTGATTCCGTGACAAAAGAACACTGTTCAGGACGGTGTTCTTGAATTTCTCAGAGTTGCGCGCCGAGTGCAGCCAGAACCGCGTCCACATCCCCGTCGAGGTCCAGCAGCGCGGCGGGCTTGTGGGCTTTCTTGACAATCTCTGCGGCCAGAGCGGACTGCACCGATGATCTGGGTTGCACCAGCGCGATCAATCCGCGCACCTGACCTTTGCCTTCCAGGAAGGCCGCCCCACCGACGACTTCTTGATCCGTCTCGAGCTTCAAGTCGGGGCGTCTGGCGTGACCCAGTTCCAGGGTGCGCTCGCGAGGCAGGTCGGTCGCAAAAACCGCGTGCAATCCGTGCTGATCGAGTTTGGCGCGCAAACCTGCCCACAAAAACGGTTGCTCTAAAAGCATCGGTTCGCCGATCACGCCGACGGTTTTCTTGCCGGTGCGCGCCCAGGTCGGTTCCGCCGCTCGCGGCGCGCGCAAGCCCGATTGCGTGCGATCCAGCGCGCGCCGCACGATCTGCGTGTTCTGCGAGAGCATCTGACCCAACCGGATGGCGGCGTTGGCGGTTTCCGTCGCGTCCAGGCGCGCGGGCACGGCGTGGACGGGCGGCAAGGACAGACGCCGGGAAAGCACCGTGGCCAGATCAACCGCCCACGGATCGCTGTTGGCTCCGTGGGCGTCGGGTTCCGCGCCGGGGTTCAGGTCGGGCATCAAAAAAGCGTCCACCAGCGGCGCGAGTTCCAGCACGCGCCCGACGAACAATTGCACGCTCGGCGCTTCCTGCGACATGAGCTTCGCGCCCTCAGTGAGCGCTTCCTGGAGCGTCAATTCCGGTTTGAGGACTTCCATCCCGATGGCGCTCAGGAAGCTTTCCCACCACGGGCCGTAACGTTGGTAGCGCAGCGTGTCTGGCAGGCCGATCTTCACGCGCGGAGTCTACCGCGCCGAGGCGGGCATCCGGGCTAGGGGTGAAAAATCGTGCGTTTCGATGAAGCGAGCGGGCATCTTCGGGCGAGGGCGAACACGTCGCGTCCATGCGTGCTGACGCACGACGTTCGCCCCTACGGAGCATGGTGGCGCATCGAGGTTCTCGCAAAGTGACGCACCCCGAGAGCACCGTCCTGGACGCGAATTCCCAATACGCAAAAACACTGTCCAGGACGGTATTCCTCGAGCATCCGGGTTTGATTCAGCGTGCAGAAAGGCAGTGTTACACTCCGTCGGTGAACGTTCCCAGGCACCTGCACACCAGAGGCGTCGCGCTGATGGTCGCCATGACGATCGTGTGGGGCACGACCTTCCCGCTGGTCAAGATCGCCACGCAGAGCCTGTCGCCCGCCGCGATGGTGGCGCTCAGGTTCGGCATCGCGGCGCTGGCGTTCGCACCGTGGGTCAGGTTCAACAAGCGGCTGTGGCGCGATGGGCTGGTGCTGGGCGCGTTGTTGTTCGGCACGTTCATCGCGCAGGTGATCGGGCTGGGTTCTATTTCCTCGACGCGAGGGGCGTTCATCACGGGCTTGAACGTGATTCTGATCCCGATTTTCGCGGGCTGGATCGGCAGGTTGGTGCCGCGCAGCGCGTACCTGGCGGCGGCGCTGGCCGTTCTCGGGATCGGCGCGATGTCCTTCGAGGGTGGGGCGTTCAGCGCGGGTGATGCGTGGGTGCTGGCCTGCACGGTCTGTTACGCGGTTTACGTGCTGATTCTGGAGCGCGTGGCGACGCAGCACGAGCCGATGCACCTGACGGCGGTGCAACTGACCGTGGTGGCGCTGTTGGGTCTGGCCTGGAGCGCGCCGGAACTCGTGCGGGACGGCGTGCCCAGGCTCGAGCCCTCGGGTTGGGCGTCCATCACGTACCTGGGGCTGATCGCCACCGCCGCCACGACCTTCGTGCAGACGCTGGCGCAACGCTGGGTGGCGGCCTTCGAGGCGGCGGTGATCTACTCGCTGGAACCGGTCTTCGCGGCGGTGTTCTCTTTTGCGATTCTGGGTGAAACGCTCGGCTGGCGCGGCTTGGTGGGCGGAGCATTGATCCTGGGCGCGATGGTGCTCTCGCAGCGTCCGACGGGTTCCAGCGCGCTCGAGGTTCACCCGGCGCGTCCCGAGCCCTGAGCGATGCGGAAGACCGTCCTGCACGACGCCCCAGTTTCTCGTCCAGAACGGTCTTCTCGAGAAGCCCTTAGCGCGTCGGCTCGGGCATGCGCTCGATCCTGAGAACCCGACTCACGTTTCCGAGTAGGATTTTGGCGTGACGGATTTCCTCAAGCAACTCGGCATCTCGGGGCCACTTTTTGAAGGGCTCGTGCCGGTCGGACTGATTTTTCTGGTGGCGGCCACGGTGACGTGGTTGTTCATCCCGCGCGTGCGCGGCTACGCGATCGAAAAAGGGCTGGGCGATAAACCCAACGCGCGGCGCTTGAACACCGAACTGCTGCCCAACCTGGGCGGCGTGACCATTTACTTCGGGCTGGTCGCGGCGCTGGTGATCGCGTTCGCACTCAAGGGCGTGCTGCTGGAACGCGTGCTGGTGCAGACGCTGGCCATCGTGCTGGGCGGAACGATGCTTTTGATGGTCGGCTTCATCGACGACCAGTTCGAGTTGCCGCCGGTGTTCCGCATCGCAGTGCAACTGATCGCGGCGGGATTGCTGGTCGTGACCGGCATTCACATCGACATTTTGTGGTTACCACCCGCGCTGGACACGCTTCTGACGATCTTCTGGGTGGTCGGCATCACGAATGCGGTCAATCTGATGGACGGCATCGACGGGCTGGTCGGCGGACTGGGCTTCATCGCCTCGAGTTGCCTGCTGGCGATCAGCGCGCAATTTCCGGAACGCGCCGCCGCCGTGCTGATCCTGGCGGCGGTCGCGGGCGGTTGCCTGGGCTTCTTGCGCCACAATTTCAACCCCAGCCGGATCATCCTGGGCGATGCGGGCGCGTACTTCATCGGCTACACGCTGGCGGCGGTCAGCATCCTGGGCACGGCCAAGGTCGCGGCTGGCGCGAGCCTGATCGCGCCGTTGCTGTTCTTGTCCGTGCCGATCATCGACACCACCCAGGTCGTGATTCGCCGATTGCGCCACGGGCTGAACCCGATGTCCACGCCGGACAAACGCCACCTGCACCACCAGTTGCTCAGGACGGGCCTGAGCCAGCGCCGCACGGTGGTCGTGCTGTGGACGGCGATCCTGGCCATGAACGCGCTCGGCATGGTCGTGCAGGGCGTGAAGCCGTTGGTGATCGTCGTCACGGTGGTCGGCGTGATGCTGATGCTGCTGGTGGTCGCGCGCCTTCGCGTGCGCGAAGCCATCCGCGAGCAACTCGAGAAAGCCCGTCAGGTACAGCTCGAGCCTCGGGTGGAAGGGTAGAGGCCGCGAGCCATGAGCCGCAAGCCATGAGCCGCGAGCAAAAACCGGGACACCGTCCAGGACGCGATTCACAGGGTATGTCCAGAACGGTTCTCTCGACATCACAGGCTCGCTTCTGACCCCTGACTTCTGACCGTGATCGCCTTTCCCCGGAGGAACATGAAACGAATCGTCGTCGCCATCGGAACGCGCCCGGAAGGGACAAAGATGGCACCCGTCGTCTACGCCCTGCGCGAGCAACCCGAGTTTCAACCGATCGTGCTCTCAACGGGTCAGCAACGCCAGCAGCTCGAGGATGCGCTCAGGATTTTCGATATCACGCCGGACGCGGACCTGGCCGTGATGACGGACAGGCAAACCCTGCCCGGCTTGCTGGCACGGATCGTACCCGCCGCCGCCGAGAAACTGCGGGAACTGAGCGCCGATTACGTGCTGGTTCACGGCGACACGCTGACCAGCTTCGCGGTCGCGCTGGCCGCCTTCTACGAGGGCATTCCGGTGGCGCACGTCGAGGCTGGATTGCGGAGCCACAACATGCGCGAACCCTTCCCGGAGGAAGCCAACCGACGCCTGACCGCCGTGCTGACCGACCTGGATTTGCCACCCACGCGCGGCGCGAAAGACAACCTGTTGCGCGAGGGCAAGGCGGAATCGAACATGGTCGTGACCGGCCAGACGCAGGTGGACGCGGTGCGCTTCGCGTCCCGGCGCGGCAGGCTGCCGACGGGCTTGCCGACCGACAAAAAACTGGTGACCGTGACCATGCACCGCCGCGAGAATTTACCCGTCATGGCTGACCTGGCCGCGATGCTGGCGCGCGTGGCCAGGGCGCACCCGGACTACCATTTCGTCTACCCGGTTCACCTGAACCCCGCCGTGCAGGAAGCCGTCTACCCGCAACTTCGGGGCATCCCAAACTTCACGCTGCTTCACCCATTGGAATACGGCCAGATGGCCCCGCTGATGGGCCGCAGTGAACTCCTGATCACCGATTCCGGCGGTCTGCAAGAGGAAGGCGCGAGCCTGGGCGTGCCCGTGATCGTGCTCAGAAACGTCACCGAACGACCCGAGGGGCTCGAGGCGGGCGTGCTGAAACTCGCCGGGACGGAACCGGAAGCGGCGTTCGCGGTAATCGACGAGCTTCTGTCGAACGATTCGTCCAGAGCTGCCATGCGCGGCAAACCGAACCCGTACGGTGACGGTCAGGCCGCCAAGCGCGTGGCGGCGGCGGTCGCGTGGCGTCTGGGATTGGGCGAGCGCCCGACCGACTGGCAGTGATTCAGGAACATCGTCCAGCACACGTTCTCGAGAACACGTCCTGGACGGTGTGCCCATGAGTTACATCTCTGAAATTCGTACATTGATCGGCACGCGACCCTTGATCGTCGTCGGTGCGAGCGTAGTCGTGCAGGACGAAGCGGGGCGTGTTTTATTGCAACACCGAACGGACGACGGTACATGGGGGCCGATAGGGGGCGCACTCGAGATCGGAGAATCGCTCGAGGACTGTGCGAGACGCGAACTGCGCGAGGAAACGGGACTCGAGGTGGAATTGTTTGAGATGATCGGCGTGCAAAGCGGCCCGGAGTTGTATCACCGCTACCCGAACGGCGACGAGATTCACAACGTTACGGTCTTCTTTCGGGCGCTCCACGTGCGCGGGAATGCTGTACCAGATGGGCTCGAGGGCATCGCACTCACGTTCTGCGATCTCTCGAACCTGCCAACATCAATCAACACGATCAACCTGCGATTACTCGAGTATCTTCGCTCGATTCTCAACGAATGATCGCGGATCGCCCGAAGCGACAGCACCACGGTGCAACACGTAAGATGACCCTGTGGAACTCCGTCCGGTTCGGATCGTCAACCTGATACCCGCCGTGCTGGTCGGGTTCTCGCTGTTCATCCTGTGGGGCGCGATCTCGAATCTGGCGCAGACCCTGTTGCTGATCGCGCTGGCGATCATCATCGCGGCGGGGCTCAACCCGATGGTCGTGTGGGCCAACGCCAAACTCAGAATGCCGCGCGGTCTGGCGGCGGCCATCATCGTCTTCATCGTGTTCGGCGGTTTCGGTTTGCTGGCCTGGTCGCTCGTTCCAGCCATCGTGGCGCAGCTCTCCAGCCTGATCTCGAGCATTCCGGGCAGCGTCACGCAGGCGCAGAAGCTGCTGGAAGACCTGTCCGGGCGTTACCCGTTTCTGAAATCCGCGTCCGAAAGCCTCTCGAGCGCCAACCTGGCGGGTCAGGTGCAGTCAGCGCTGTCCGCCGTGCCACGCACGCTTTTGAGCGCGTTAGGCGCGACCACGGGCTTGCTGAACGGTCTGCTGCTCGGGTTGCTGCTCTTGATCATGGGTTTCGCCATGCTGGTGCAGCCCGAACCGTTGATCAAGGGCGCGATTTCTGGCGTGCCACCCGCGTACCGCGAGCCCGTCAGCCGGGCCGTGACCCGCATCGGCAAGCAGCTGGGCGCGTGGCTGGTCGCCACGATCATCACCAGCGTGGTCATGAGCGTGCTGGTGACGATCGTGCTGACGTTCTTGAACATCGTCGGGATCGGCGTGACCAACATCTTCTTGTTTTCCGTGATCGTCGGTGTGACGCAGATCATTCCGGTGGTCGGCGGACTGATCGGCTTGATTCCGCCCGTACTCTCGAGCCTCAGCCCCGCGCCGATCAACGCGCTCTGGGTCGGGATCGCCATTTTCATCGTCCAGCAGATCGTGTTTCAACTCCTGAGCCCATTGATCCTGTCGCGCAGCGTGAACTTGCACCAGGCATCTTTGCTGGCGGGCGTGCTGGTGTTCAGCGCGTTGTTCGGCTTCGTCGGCGCGTTCCTGGCGGTGCCTTTTTTGATCATCATCAAGGCGCTCTACGAGGAAATTTATTTGCCCAGTCTGGGCGGTGCTGGCGTGACGGACGCACAGGTGCAGGGCGTGATCGAGGGCGATGCGTCGAAGCCTGAAGCCTCGAGCATGACGGAATAAATACACCTCCTGCGAAGTCAGACTCGAGAACGTCTTCACGCGAGGGCAACCATAAAGCTTGCCCTACGGGACAGGGTTGTGGAAGGGTAGGTCGCAGACCTACCCTTCCCTCGAGACGTTGCCGACCACGTTCGCACGGGGCCAAATATTTGAAAAACACCGTCCAGTACGCGATATTCAGACCTCGTGCCTGATGGTGTTCTCGAAATTTCGAGCTCAGCGCGCGCGCTCGAGGCGGCGGGCCGCTTCACCGATGATGGCGCTGTAGGTCGGGTAGGCCAGGCGCACACCGGTCAGGCTCGAGACGGTTCCACGGGCGGCCATGACCATGGCTACGGCCTGGATCAGTTCGACGGCGTTTTCCCCGGCGGCGTGCGCCCCGATGATCAGGTCGGTGCGCCGATCGGCGATCAATTTCAGGAAGCCTGCCGTGCGGTTGTCGATGATGGCCCGGTCGAGTTGCGCGTATTCCGCGACGGCGATGGCGCAATCCAGACCGTCCTGGCGGGCTCTGGCTTCGGTCACGCCGACGCCCGCGTGGTCGGGATCGGTGAAGCCGCCGCTGGGCAGCAGGCTGCGGTCGAAGGTCGTGGTCGCGCCGCGCACGCCGTTCTCGGCGGCGGTGCGGGCTTCGAATTCTGCGCCCTGCACCAGCATGTCGCGCCCGTTGGCGTCACCGGCGACAAAAATCTGGGGCAGGTTGGTGCGCAGGTACTCGTCTACGTTGATGAAACCGCGTTCGGTTTCCACGCCGATCCGCTCGAGCCCCAGCCCGTCCAGCGCGGCGGGCCAGCCGACGCACAGGATCACGGCCTCGCATTCGATTTCTTGAAGCTGACCGCCGTGCGTGAAGCTCAGTCGGCGCGAGCCGCGACCCGTCGATTCGATGTGATCCACGCGTTCCACGCTGGTCACGACGCGCACGCCCTGACGATCGAAGCTCTTTCGCAGGGCGCGGCTGACGTCCGCGTCCGCGATCGGCAGGATCGCGGGCGCCGTCTCGAGCAGCGTGACGTGCGACCCGAAAGCGTTCAGGATCGTCGTGACCTGAACGCCCGTGTACCCGCTGCCGACGACCACCACGGATTTGGGCAATTCGGGTTGTTCGGTCAGTTCCTCGGGCGTGATGCAGAGTTCCACGCCCGGAATCGGCGGACGGCGCGCCTTGCCGCCGACGCACACAATGATCTTGTCCGCCTCGAGTTCCCGCCCGGAAGCCGACAGGCGCAGGCTGTTGGCTGAGGTGAAACTGGCGCTGCCCTCGAAGAAGATTTCGCCGCCCACTTCTTCTAAACGCTCCAGAAAGCGCTTGTTGGCGTTGATGTCCTGGATCACCTGGCGCACGCGTTCCGTGGTGCGCGACCACGTCAGGCTGGGCGGGTTGACCTCGATGCCGTAGGCGCTCGCGCCGCGAATATCGCGCAGCAACCGCGCCGTGATCGCCAGCACGCGCGTGGGCACGCAACCGGTGTTGGTGCAGGTTCCGCCCGTGCGGTCGCGTTCCACGACCGCCACCCGCGCCCCGAGCGATCCCGCGTGCAGGGCCGCCGCCATTCCCGCCGGGCCTGCGCCGATGACCAGCACGTCGTGACCGGCGCTCATGGCGACCTGCGCTTTGTGGGGTTCGTGTTCACCATTTGATCATGCGGTGTCCTGTGGGGGATTGCAACGGGTTCAGTGGCGCACTCGGATTCGAGGATGGCGCGAGAACGCCGTCCAGCACACGGTTTATGGCTCGTGTGCTGGACGGCGTTTCTTGAGCGGCGAGGGTTCTGCCCGAGCCCGCGTCCGTGGAAGCTCGAGGTGCGCGGCCTCACGACTTCAAGCTCGAGCCCAAACCTGACGAAACATCCAATGTGGGAAGCATCACCGTATACCCGGATAGAAGCTCTCGAGCAGGAACCAACCATCAACCCCGAAGAACCGGTTCACGGCCAAACGCCGTTCGGGGAGGTCGTGGCTCTGTGTTCTGCCGCGGGCTTTCAGCCAGAAGGAGGATGTATGAACGCAACGTTTTTGAAGATCGGCCTCGCCCTGACCGCACTCACGCTGGGTGCTATCGGCGCCATCACGAAAGCCTCGGATCACGATGACGGCGAGAACGACATGAAGGCCCGAGCCCTCAACCTGACGGACCTGTTCGTGTTCCGCGAGAAGGATCAGAACCCGAAAGTCACCGATGACAACCTGGTGATGATCATGAACACCAACCCGCGTTCCTTGCCGCGCCAGCAGTACGCCTTCAGCCCGAACGCGCGCTACGAGTTCAGGATCACTCGCGTGGCCGACAAGGACGCCATGGCGACCGGCCAGGTGGATGCCACGATCCGCTTCGAGTTCAGCAAACCGAACGCCAAAGGTGTCCAGGAAATCGCCATCACCGGTCTGCGCGACGGCACGCAACGCACGCTCCAGACGACCACGACCGGCGGCGCGATTCAGACCACCCCGATCGGTACAGCTCCGGTACTGAATCAAGTCGGGCTGGACGCGGCGCGCGGCGAAATCAGCGTCTTCGCTGGTTTGCGCGAAGATCCGTTCTTCTTCGATGTCGAGCAGTTCTTCCGCGTCCGCGCTGGGCTGGCGGGGCTGGGGCCGAAGGTCGGATTCCGCAAACCCGGACTGGATTTCACGGACGGCTACAACGTCAATACGATCGCCGTGCGTATGCCGATGGCCTGGCTGAAATCCAGCTCGAACGCCACCAGCTTCGACGTCTGGGAGACCGTGTCGGTGCCGAACCCCGCCAAAAAAGGCGAGTGGATGCAGATCGAGCGCCTGGGACGCCCCGCCGTCAACGAAGGATTGGTCTTGACCAACGATTACCTGAACACCCTGAACGCTGTCGGGCCGGATTTCGAGGCCGCCGTGCTGAAGGGCGATAAAGACGCGGGCGCCGCCGCCGCGCCGATCATCAAGGAAGTCTCGGCGGTGCTGGGCGCGCTCGGCAACGACGAGAAGCGCACGGGTGCATTGCTGGGCGCGTTCCTGCCGGATGTCATGCGCATCGACACGACCGGCCCGAGCGGTTACGCCAACGCCTTGAACAAGCTCGGTAGCCCGATCCGTGGACGCCTGATCAAGGACGACGTGATCGACATCACCCTGTCTGTGCTCTCCAACGGAGCCGTCACGAGCGACAACGTGTCCTACGACGGCCCCAACCAGGGCGGCGCGAAGCACAGCCCGCTTTTGCCGGAATTCCCGTTCCTGGCGGAACCCAACTAAACCGATTCCTACGCAGGGGCGGGTCACAGACCCGCCCCTGCGGGAATACCGTTCTGGACGACGTTTTCTCGAGATCAAGAACGCTGTGCTAGACGGTGGTCTTTAAATAAAGAATCAAAAACCGACGATCAAAACGCTTTCGTTGACCGCTCGAGACTTCATTCAGGAATGGCCGGGGGACAGGATGCTCAAGTTCAATACCGCGTGGCTGACGACGATTCCGCTGGTGCTGGGTTGCGCCGTGGTGGGCTACGGGCTGACGGCGCTCGCCAGGACGGAACGATCCAGCTTGCCAGAAGCCTTCAAGTACAAGTTTTCGGACGCGCTCGAGACGCGCACCGCGACCCGCACCGAAGCCTTCGCTCGCGAGATCGGGTTCTTTCAGGCTCGCGTCAACCGCAACCCGGACAGCGGTCTGGACCTGGCGGCGCTGGCGGGCGCGTACATCGGCAAGGCGCGCGTGACGGGTCAGAACGCCTGGTACGGGCTGGCCGAACAGGCCGCCGCGCGTTCGCTCGGGGCGCTGCCGCTGGCGATCGGCAACGCGGGCGCGCAGCTCGCACTGGCCGAAGTCGCGCAGGCCAGGCACGACTTCAGGGGCGCACTCGGGATGATCGAAGAAATCACGCGCACCGAACCGCGCAACGCCAGCGCGATCTCGTTGCGGGCCAGCATCGAACTGGCGCTGGGTGATCCAGAAACCGCCTACCGCGACGTGAACGCGCTGGTGGCGAGCTTGCCGAACGTCTCGAACCTGACGCTGCGGGCCACGACCCTGGAAGCGCAGGGCAAGCTCGGGGCCGCCCGCGCCGATTTCGAGCGCGCCATGGCCATAGAGGAACCCGACGACCCGTTCGGCTCCGCCCGCACCCGCACCCTGTACGCGCGGTTCCTGGTGCGCCAGGGACAGCACGACCTGGCGCGCGAGCTGCTGGAAGAAGCCCTGCGGATCGCGCCGCACTACCCGCTGGCCTTGATGCACCTGGCCGACCTCGAGTTCCGCGACGCCCACTACGCCCCAGCCGAGGCCAGATACCGCGAGTTGCTGATCAATTCGCGCGAGACGCCCTCCACATACGATCACGCCGCGCAGCAGGGGCTGGCGCGGGTCAAACGCGCGCAGAGTTCAGGCGGTGCGGACGCGCTCTGGGACGAGGCCGAGGCCACGCTGCGCCGCGAGATCGCGCAGGGTGCCTACGGCCACCGCCGCGAACTCTCGCGCTTGCTGCTCGAGCGCGGGCGGCCTGCGGACGCGCCGGAAGCGTTGGCGCAGGCGACGCGCGAACTCGAGACGCGCCACGACTGGGAAACGCTATCCGTGCTGGCCTGGGCGCAATTCAGAGCGAGCCAGATGAACAAAGCCCAGCAGACGATTGATCGCGCCATCAGCACGGGCGTTCAGGACGCGGAACTCGAGCTTCGCGCCGCCAGCATCGAACGGGCGCTCGGGAATCCCGAGGGCGCCGCGCGGCACGAGGCCAACGCCGCACGCATCGATCCAAGATTCGACGCCAGCCTGCGCGCCCGCTACGGGCTGGAAGGCGCGGCGCGATGAAACGACGCGCGTGGTTGCTGGCGGCGTGCATCTGCACCCTCGGGTCGGGCGCGATGGCGCACTGGGCGGATCTGGCCGTGGCCGAAATCGACGCGACCGGGCGCGAGCTGCGCATCACGCTGACCTACCCGACGGGCATCACGGCCTTCGCCGACGACGACAAAAATGGATCGCTCTCCCCCGCCGAAATCGCGCGCCATCGCGACGGGCTGCGCGATACATTCAGCCAGAAGATTCGCGTCCTGAGCGGCGATCAACCCGGCTCACTCGAGGTTGCGCCCGTGCTGAACGATGTCAAACTGCCCGCCAGCGTCAGCGCTCAGGCGCACACGACGCTCGCGCTCAGGTACGGTTTCAAATCGGGCATCCGGGAGCTTTCAATTCGTTACGACCTGTTCGTGCAGGGCGTCAGCACCGCCAGTTGCCTGGCGACCGTGCTTCACGATGGCAAAATCCAGAACGTGGTTTTCACGCCCGAACAGCGCGAGTTCCGTCTGGTGGCTTCCGATGCCAACGTGGATTTCAAAAGTTTCGTCCTGCTGGGCTTCGGGCACATCCTGACCGGTTACGACCACCTGCTGTTCCTGCTTTCACTGCTGGCGCTGGGCGGCGGCTTGCGTTACCTGCTGAAAGTCGTGACGGCCTTCACGGTGGCGCACTCCGTGACGCTGGCCTTGACCGTGCTGGGCGTGATCGTGCTGCCCGGACGGATCATCGAAAGTGGCATCGCGCTCTCGATCGCCTACGTCGCGCTGGAAAACATCCTCAGGCGCGACCGGAGCGCGATCGAACGCTCGCGGTGGGTCGTGACCTTCGCGTTCGGCTTGCTGCACGGCATGGGTTTCGCGGATTTGCTGCGCGAGATGCACCTGCCCGCCGCCAACCTGCCCGGCGCGCTGGTCGGGTTCAACCTGGGCGTGGAAATCGGGCAGTTGAGCGTCGTGATTCCCGTGTTCTTGCTCTTGCGCCTTCTCGAGCGCTGGCGGGTCGGCGCACCCGTGCGCTGGGCGGCGTCCGCCTTCGCGGTCGCGGCTGGATTATTCTGGTTTGTGCAGCGCGCGTTTTTAACCGCTTGAGGCGACCGCTCGAGAACACCGTCGTGGACGCAGATCAAAACTCGCGTCCACGACGGTGTTTTTCGTTCTCTGTCCCTCACGAATCCTGCCTCACGACGTTTGACCGCGCTCGAGAACGCGTGCTTTGATGGGTTCAACCCCGAGCGCCAGACACCTGCATCGCGTTCGGGACGGGATCGGAGAGCGGACACGTGATCGGGCCTCGGTTCAGCGTGGTGACGGACGGCGCGTGCGACGTGCTGTGGGGCGAGGGTCTGGAACCCGCCGTGGTGCCCGTCCACCTGGCCTTCGGAGCCGCGCAGTACGACTCGCCAGGCATCACGAACACGGAACTCTACGCGAACCTGCGCGCCCAACAGCACCCGACGACCAGCCAGCCCAGCCCCGAAGAATTCGCCGCCCGATACCGTGAACTTCAAGATCGCCCGATCCTGGGTGTTCACGTCTCGGGTGCGCTGTCCGGCACGCTCAACGCGGCGGATCAGGGGCGCAAAATCGTGGGCGCAGACGTGCAATTGCTGGATTCGAAATCCGTGTCCATCGGGCTGGGCATGCAAGTTCACGTCGCCGCGATGGCGGCCAGAATGGGCGAATCCCTCGAGACGGCGATCCAGTGGGTCAACCGCACCCGCCAGGAAACCCGCACGATCTTCGCCCTGGAAACCCTCGAATACTTGCACCGCAGCGGACGGATCGGGCGCACGCAGGCCGTCATCGGCGGGCTGCTGAACATCAAGCCCGTGCTGGAAGTCAACCGTCACAGCGGGGGTTTCGAGACGCTCGCTCGGGTGCGAGGTTTCTCGAGCGCCACCGCCCAGATCGCCGAACGCCTGCTGGCATGGATTCCCGCCCGCACGCCGATTCGCGTCGCGCTCGGTCACGGCGAACGCGCCGAGGACGCCGACCGCTTGCTCGGGCTGTTGCAGGCGCACTACCCGACGCACTGGGTCGCCCGCACCGAGATCGGCCCGGCGCTGGCCGTGCATTCCGGGCCGCGCGTGGTCGGGCTGGCGGTCGCGGCTGGCCCGTGGCCGTGGGAAAGTTGAGACTCGGGCATCGGCAGAAGAAGACCGTCCAGCACGGTATTTCTTATGTCTCGAGGACGCTGTGCTGGACGGTCTTCTCGAGAACTACACGGAGCAACCAGCGCGCATCTCGGAGAAGAAACCTCGCCGTTACCCTCGCGCCCTAAGCCGCTCAGGTGGACGCTCGAGCCTTTGCCTCAAATTCACGAACACCGCCCTCGAGCTTACGCGGGCTGCACGCCCATCGAGATGTACTTGACGTACAAATACTCCTCGATGCCCCAGTGACCGCCCTCGCGACCGATGCCGCTCTGCTTGACGCCCCCGAACGGTGCTTGCGCGGTGGATGGCAGTGCATCGTTCAAACCGATGATGCCGTACTCGAGCCTGTCGGACACGCGCATGGCGCGGGACAGATCTTTCGTCCAGAGGTACGCGGCTAACCCGAACGGCGTGTCGTTGGCCGCGCGGATGGCTTCGGCTTCCGTGTCGAACGGGATCACGGGCGCGACCGGGCCGAAGGTTTCTTCTTTCATGATCAGCATGTCCTTCGTGACGCCTGAAAGCACCGTCGGCGCGAAGTACAAGCCCTCGAGCGCGTCACCGCCCACGACGGCCTTCGCGCCGTGCGCCAGGGCATCCGCCACGTGCGCTTTGACTTTCTCCAGGCCCTGCGCGTCCACCAGCGGCCCGATCTGCGTGCTGCCCTCGAGCGGATCGCCGACCCTGAGTTGCGCCACGGATTCCGCGAGCTTCGCGGTGAAGACCTCCAGGATGCCGCGTTGCACGTAGACGCGGTTGGTGCAGACGCAGGTTTGCCCCGCGTTGCGGTACTTGCAGGCCACCACGTCCCTGACGGCCTGCTCGATGTCCGCATCGTCGAAGACGATGTACGGCGCGTGACCGCCCAGTTCCAAAGAGATGCGTTTCATCGTGTCCGCGCCCTGTTTGGCCAGAATCTTGCCGACTTCCGTGCTGCCCGTGAAGGTGATCTTGCGGACGCGATCATCGTTCATGAACACGCGGCTGACCGGCACGGGATCGGCGCAGGTGATGACCTGGAACACGCCCGCTGGCCCGCCCGCCTCGAGCCAGAGTTCCGCCATCTTGAGGGCCGTCAACGGCGATTGCTCGGCGGGTTTCAGCACGAAGGTGCAGCCCGCCGCCAGCGCTGGCCCGACCTTGCGGGTCGCCATGGCCGCCGGGAAATTCCAGGGCGTCACGCCGTAGACCACGCCGACCGGGTGCTTGGTGGCAAACAGGCGCTTGTGCCCGAACTGGCTGGGCACAATTTCGCCGTAGACGCGTTTGGCTTCCTCCGCGTACCACTCGAGGAAGCTGGCGGCGTAACGCACCTCGCCCAAGGCTTCCGTGACGGGTTTGCCCATCTCGAGCGCGATCAAGCGGGCGATGTCTTGTTCGTCGCGCAGCATCAGGTTGAACCACTTCCTGAGCAGGTTCGCGCGTTCGTAGGCCGTCGTGTCGCGCCACGACCCGAAAGCCTCGACGCTGTGCTCGACGGCAGCTTTCGCTTCGGCCTCGCCGCAATCCGCGACCTGGGCGATCACCTCGCCGGAAGATGGGCTGCTCAGAGCGTAACGGCTCGCGGCTGAAACCCACTCCGCGCCGATCAATGCGTTCGTCTGCCCCGCGAAACGGGATGCTGTGGCGGTCATGCGTCCTCCCTTGCTCGAGTCGAACGTTCGGCTCGTCGAGATGTCGAGATCAGGGGCGCGCCTGGGACGAGTCCGCCGCCGGGCGCGCGACCCTGGGAATCCGATTTGCGCGGTGATCGTTGATCACGTCGCACGGCGTGTAGTGACGATCAATTTCCGCCAGTTCTTCCGGCGTGAGCTGCAACTCGAGCGCCGCGATCTGCTGATCCATCTGTTCAATCGTCTCGACCGCGAACAGCGTGCTGGTCACACTGGGACGGTTCACGACCCACGAAAGCGCCACCTGAGATGACTTCACGCCCCGATGCTGCGCGATCTTCGCCACGGCTTTTGCGATCTCGAGCGAGGTCTGATCGCCGTACTGATCTTGCGTGAAGTTGTCCGTCTTGTTGCGCAAACTCTCCAGGTTCCCCGAAAGCAAACCCCGCGCGAGCGGCGAGAACGGCGTGACCGCGATGCCCTGATCATGGCAGAACGGGATCATCTCGCGTTCCTCCTCGCGGTAAGCGGCGTTCAACTGGCATTGCATCGAGACGAACTCCGGCCAGCCGCGCATTCTCGAGGAATAAATCATCTTGACGAACTGCCAGGCGTACATGGTCGAAGCGCCGATGTAGCGCACGCGCCCCGAACGCACGATGTCCGCCAGCGCCTCGAGCGTTTCGTCTATGGGCGTGTCCATGTCGAAGCCGTGAATCACGTACACGTCAAGGTAATCCGTGCCGATGCGCTTCAATGACCCATCGATCGCGTCGAACAGATGTTTACGTGACAGACCGCCATCGTTCGGCCCCGCGCCCATCGCGTAGTACGCCTTCGAGGCCAGCACGAGCTGTTCCCTCGGCGCGTGCTTCAGCAATGCTCGCCCGACCACTTCCTCGCCCACGCCACCCGAATAAAAATCGGCCATGTCAAAAAAGTTGATGCCCCGATCCAGCGCCGCCGTCAGCACCGGTGCGCTCGCGGCCTCGTCCATGACCCACGGACGCCAGGCTGGCGTGCCGAAGCCCATCGTGCCCATGCACAACTTTGAAACCTTCATGCCCGTGTTGCCCAGCCTGACGTATTCCATTGATCTCCCTCGCTCGAGAACACCGTTCAGCACGCAAATTTCTACACTCGAGGAACACCGTCCTGGACGGTTTCTCCTTAACCCTTCGGCGTGAAATACGGGTTGTGGACGTTCTTCGCGGCCTCGCGCACGACCTCCAATTTCGGCTCGAGATTCATCGCGGCTTTCACGGCACCTTTGGCTGCCTGGTAATTGTTAGCAAAAACTTCTTCTGCGTTGTCCGCGCTCCAGTTAACCCAGACCGCGCAGATCACGCACCAGTCGTTCTCCGCTTCCGGCGGCAACACGCCCTCGAGCAAGGCTTCCTGAACACCCCTGGCGACCCCCGCCTGGGCTGGCCCCCAGGTCATGGATTCGTGCGTGTCACCGCGCAAATCTGCCTTGTTGATGAAGGCCGTCATGGGTTTGACGGGCACGCCCGGTTGCAGCACGACCATGAACGGCAAGTGTCCCTTGGTCGGGCTCGAGAGCGCCCCCGCCCACGCGTGCCCGACCGGGCCTGTTTTCGGGCCGACCATCACGTTGATGTGCGCGGCGTTCGGGCCGCTGCCGATGAACGATTCACCGATATACATTTATGCCTCCGGTTTCATTGGGATTCGACTATGGTCCATCGGACATACAGTGCTGCATCGCCAAATTCATCCCAGCTTGGATCGCGTCTAAACTCACCTCTAACAATCGTCATGTCCTTTTCGTCCAGCACAAGGGATTCCTGAAGGATCTGCTCGAGTTCTCGGTGGCGTTCTCGATCTACCGGTAAAGCTGGATGCGTTTCTCGAGTTGTTTTGCCTTGATGAAAAGCGGTTTCCCAACGTCGCCAAATTGACCAATCTTCCATCGCGGTCAAAAAAACGTCGTTGGACACGGGGCTAATTCGATATACTGAAAAATCTTGCTCTTTCTCGCTCCATTCCGATACATACAAATGGGGCTGGCCTTTAAAGTTGGCAATCCCGCGTCGAGGACCGTCATAAAAATCGGTCATCGTATGAACTATTTCAAAACCAGGTTCGAGCATTGCCTACCTCGTGAAGGACTATGAAAACGTCGCCTGTCCAGTCTTCGTTTTCTCGAGCATCGTCTCGTCCAGTTCAATCCCCAATCCGGGTTCATCCGAAAGCGTGACCCAGCCGTGCGCGTCGGTGGTGATCGGGTGCGTCAGGATGTAATCGCGGCGATCCAGGCTCCACTCGGGCGGATCGAACGGCCATTCGATGAACGGTGCGCCGACCGTGCCCGCCGTCAGGTGCAGATTCGCCATCACGCCGATGCCGTTGCCCCAGGTGTGGGGCGTGAAAATCTTGCCGCGCGCGTCAACCTCGAGCGCGAGCTTGCGAAGGCCGGTGATGCCCATGCTGCACACGCAGTCGGGCTGGAACACGTCCAGACAATCGCGGGTTAACAACTCGCGGAATTCGTAGGGTTCTCGGGTCATCTCGCCGCCCGCGATGCGGATGCCGACGCGTTTTTTCAGTTCTGTATAGCCGTCGTAATCGCCGCGATGCAGGGGTTCCTCGACCCAGTAGACGCGTTCTGCCTCGAGTTGCTGCGCGACGCTGACGGCCTTCTCGAGACCCCACGGTTGGAGCGTATCCCACGGCATCCGCCAGCCCTGGTTGCAGTCCACCATCAACTCGAGCGCGTCGCCGACGGCATCGCGGATGGCGCTGACCACGCGCAGGTCGTCGGTCAGATCGGGGCGTCCGAAGCGCACCTTGAGCGCTGGAAACCCGAGCTCGAGCGCGCGTTGTGCGACTTCAATCATGTCGGGAAGGCTGCGGTGAACGCCGGAACTGGCGTAGGTGCGGATGCGGTTGGATTTGCCGCCGACCATCTTCCAGACGGGCTGGTTCTGAATCTTGCCCGCCAGATCCCAGAGCGCCACGTCCATCGGCCAGGGTCTGCCCGCGTGAAATTCGATGTTGGACAGAACCGCGCTGTGACGCTCGAGATCGAGTGGGTCGCGCCCGATGAAGTAATGCTGGTAGTCGGAAAATCCGTACATCGCGTCACCGGAGCCGACCCCCACGTTCCCGGCATCGTCGTGAACGCGCACGATGGTCGCGGGGAATTTCGTGCGCGGCTTCGGATCCCACGACGCGGGAAACGGTGGCTCGAGCGGCAGTTGGTGGTGCGCGATCTCGATGCGGGTGATGGTACTCACGGCTCCGCCACAGAACACCGTCCAGGACAGCGTTTTCTTGATGCCAAGGAATGCCGTGCTGGACGGTGTTCTCGTTTCACGCCTTCGCCCCGGATCGGTACGCCTTCCAGACTTCTACGGTGCGGCGCGCCAGCTCGAGGCGATCCGCGTCGCCCACCGAGCGAGCGTTGTTGTTCAGCATCGGTTGATTCTCGATGGCGACCATGGTCTGGCTGATGGCGTTCGCGTCCAATACGGCGTCAGGCAGGGCGCGCACGGCGTTCGCGAACTTCGTATCTTCGAGCAGTTGCTTGAGGGCGACGGGCAAATTCTGTGGGGTCGCGCCGAACGCGTCGGCGGCATCGGCGTAAATGGCGTCGTGACCTTCGACGTTCCAGGCCAGGGTCGCCTCGAGCGCCAGCGTGACCGCGACACCGTGCGGCACGTGATAGAGCGTCCCCAGCGCGTGCCCGATGCAGTGCGCGATGCCCGTACCGCAGTTGTCTATCGCCTGTCCCGCCAAGAGCGCGGCTTCCTGCATTCCGCGCCGAGCGATAAGGTTTTCGGGTTCGTTCACGGCTCTCGGCAGGTGCGCGCGCACGAGCCGCATGGCCTGCAAAGCGCTCGCGCTCGAGATGGCGTTGCGGCGCTGAGCGGTGTTCGCCTCGAGCGCGTGGACGAAAGCGTCCAGGCCCGTGGCTGCCGTGATGGTCGCGGGCATGGTGCTGGTCACGATGGGATCGAGGATCACCGCGTCGGGCAGCATCTCGTTGCCCCACGTCCAGAGCTTGCGTCCGTCATCGTCGCTGACGACGCAGGTGCGCGTGACTTCCGCGCCCGTGCCCGCCGTGGTCGGGATGGCGATGATCCGGCGGCGACCCTGGAAGGGGTTGGCGCACAACAAATAATGCTCGACGCCCTCAAACGATGCGGCCACCACCGCGACCTGTTTGGCCGTGTCCAGCGCGCTGCCGCCACCCACGCCGATGATCGTCGGGCGAGGTGCGCTGCGCGCGACCAACGCGGCGGCGTTGACGCTTTGAACGGTCGGCTCGCCGGGCGGAACGGTGTATTCCAGGATGGAGAAGCCCTGCAGGGCATCCCTGATTTTTTGCGCGTAACCATCCGCCACGACCTGATCCACGATCAGCACGGCGCTCGAGCATTCCCATTTTTTCAGCATGGCGCGCAGGCCCGAGAGGGATTCCTCACCGACGAGAATGCGCGGCACGCGACCCAGTTCGTATTGATTCATGAAAGTTCCACCCAGGTTGTTTTGAGTTCGGTGTACTTGTCGAAGGCGTGCATGGATTTGTCGCGCCCGTGACCGGATTGTTTGAAACCGCCGAACGGCACGTTGATCGAGACGTGATCGAAATTGTTGACCCAGACGGTGCCCGCCCGCAATCGCCGCGCGGCGCGGTGCGCTTTGGAGATGTCGTTGCACCAGACTGCCGCGCCCAGGCCGTACTCGGAATCGTTGGCGATCTCGATGGCCTCCTCCAGCGTGTCGAACTCGATCACGACCAGCACGGGGCCGAAGATTTCTTCTCGCGCCACGCGCATGTCGTTGGTCACGCCGTCCAGCACGGTCGGTTCCATGAACACGCCACCTGTTTCCTGGAGCGCGCGCTGGCCGCCGATGACCACCCGAGCGCCCTCGCGCACCCCGAGTTCGACGTAACCGAGTACCTTCTCGCCGTGCTCGCGGGAGATCAGAGCGCCCGTTTCCGTGGTCGGGTCGAGGGGATCGCCGGGTTTGAGTTTGTCCGCCCACGGTCTGAGCTTCTCGAGAAACGCATCCTTGACGGTGCGCTGCACGATCAGCCTCGAGCCCGCGTTGCAGGTTTCGCCCTGGTTGTACCAGATCGCGTAGGCGGCGTACATGGCGGCCTTGTCCAGATCGCAGTCGTCGGTGACGATGTGCGGGCTTTTGCCACCGAGTTCCAATCCGACGCGTTTGAGGTTCGATCTGGCGCTGGCCTCCAGGAGTTTGCGGCCCGTCGTTCCCGACCCGGTGAACACGACCGCGTCGATGTCCGGGTGCATACCGATGGCCTGACCCGCTTCGCTGCCCAATCCCGGCACGACGTTCAGCACGCCGTCCGGGATGCCCGCCCGGTGTCCAAGTTCCACCAGTTTGATCGCGCCCAGGCTGCTCTGTTCTGCGGGTTTCAGGATCACGGAATTGCCCGCCGCCAGCGCTGGCCCGAGCTTCCAACTGGCGATGATCAACGGGTAATTCCACGGCACGATGGCGGCGACCACGCCCACGGGTTCGCGCGTGACCGTCACCAGGCTGCCCGCGCCGTTGGGCGCGACCTCGTCGTAGAGCTTGTCGATGCATTCGGCGTACCACTGAATCGCGCCCGCGCAACGATCCACGTCCACGCCGGTGGTTTCCTTGATCGCCTTGCCGGTGTCCAGCGTTTCCAGGAGCGCGAGTTCATTTGTGTGTTCGCGGATCAAGCGCGCCCACTCGAGCATCACGGCCTTGCGCGCGCTCGGCGAGAGGTCGCGCCAGACGCCCGCGTTGAAGCTGCGCCGCGCAGCCTCGACGGCGGCGTCCACGTCGGCTGCATCGCAGGCGGCGATGTCCGCCAGGTGCTTGCCCGTAGCCGGGTTGATTCTTTGAAAGGTCTTGCCGGATTGTGCCGCCACGAATTGGCCGTCGATGAAGGCGCGCGTCTCGAGTTTGATTTCGCTGGCGAGTTTGCGCCAGTCCATGTCGGCGATGTTCAAGATCGTTCCCCCAGTTTTTGAATACGATTCCGCCCGGCTGGACGGTGTTTCCGATGTTGTGTGCAGGACGGTGTCGAGGTGGCTCGAGCACACCGCCCGATGGATCAATTCTTAAAATACCGTCTGGGACGGCGCATTCCATCACACCACGGATTGCTCGAGGTTCTGCACCGATTCGACTCGAGATTCCGTGTTCCCCGCGCGTTTCTCGACGAACTTCGCCACGTAATCGTTGGCGGGGTTGTCCAGAATATCTTTCGGCGCGCCGACCTGCACGAGTTGACCGCCGTAGAGGATCGCGATCTGACTGCCGATCCGCAGGGCCTCGTCCAGATCGTGGGTGATAAAAACGATCGTCTTGTGCAGGTCGCGTTGCAGCATCAGGAGTTGATCCTGCATCTCCGCTCGGATCAGCGGGTCGAGGGCGCTGAACGCTTCGTCCATCAAGAGAATGTCCGTGTTGGCCGCCAACGCACGAGCCAGCCCGACGCGCTGTTTCATGCCGCCGGAGAGTTCGTCCGGGTAACGGTGCTCGTTGCCCTCGAGCCCGACGCGACCCAGCCATTCGTGCGCTGCCTTCAGCGCGACCTCTCGCTTGTCACCGCGCGTCAGGAGCGCGAAGGCGGCGTTCTCGAGCGCCGTCTTGTGCGGCATCAACCCGAAGCCCTGAAAGACCATGCTGACCTTGTGGCGGCGCAACTCGCGCCAGCCGGCCTCGTTCAGCGTGGTGATTTCCTGACCGTCCATCGTGATGCTTCCGGCGGTCGGTTGAATCAGTCCGTTCAGATGGCGCACCAGCGTGCTCTTGCCGGAACCGGACAAGCCCATCACGACGAAAATCTCGCCCCTGGGAATGGACAGGCTCACGTCGTTCAGGCCGACCGCGACGTTGGTGGCGCGTTGCACGTCGGCTTTGGATTGCCCCTGTCGCAGCAGGCCGACTGCCTCCCGGATGCGCTTGCCGAAGAGTTTGTAGACGTGATCAATCTCGATCATCGGTTCATCTCGAGTCACCGCGTCTTCCCGAGCATCCGGCGCTTGCGCGCCTCCATGCCGAAAGCCTGCGTCACGCGGTCGATCACGATGGCCAGCAAAACCGTGCTGACGCCACCCTGCAGGCCCTTGCCGATGTCCAGGTTGGCGATGCCTTCGTTGACGTACTCGCCCAGCCCTTTTGCACCGACCAGGCTGGCCAGCGTGACCATCGCCAGGGCCATCATGACGGTCTGGTTGACGCCCGCCATGATGCTGGGGCGGGCCAGCGGAACCTGAACGTTGAACAGCAATTGGCTCGGGGTCGTACCGAAGGATTTCGCGGCCTCGAGCACTTCGGTGTCCACTTGACGGATGCCCAGATCGGTCAGGCGAATCAGCGGCGGCAGCGCGTAAATCACGGTCGCGGCGATCGCGGTGACCTGCCCCAGGCCCAGCAAAAAGATGGCAGGAATCAAGTAGACGTACGCGGGCATGGTCTGCATCACGTCCAGCACGGGCAGCGTGACCGCGCGCAGCCGATCGCTCCTGCTAATCAAAATCCCGATCGGAATGCCGATCAGCAGGCACAGCGCGGTCGCCACGAACATGATCGCCACGGTGGACATCAACTTGTCCCACAACCCGAACGCCCCGATCAGATAGAGCGCACCGACGAATAGGGCGGATGTGACCCAGCGCCTCGTGGCCGAAAACGCGATCAACCCGACCACGATCAGGAAGGCCCACGGCGGAATCCAGTGCAAGAAATTATTCAGCGGAATCAGCAAGTACGTCAGCAGGAACTCTTTGACGGCATCGAAGATGAAGCCGTAACTCCGCACGAAGGCGCGGAAGGCCGTGTCGACGCTCTCGAAACTGATGCTTGGAAACATGATCTCCCTCGAGCGCGGCGTGCGTTGGTGCGTCCAGGACGGTGTTCTCGAGAACGCACGAAAGTCGTCTGAGGCGGTGTTCTCGAGTCGTGCCTCAGCGTGAGAGGCGCAGCATGGCTGCACCTCTCGCGCAGTTCAATTACTTCAGGCTGTCCTGAACCTTCTTGGCGACATCCGCCGGAACCCACTTGGTCCACATGTCGGCCTTTTCCATCAGGAATTCCTTGGCGACCTGCGCGACGGGTTTCTTGGCGTCGCTGACCTCTGAAATGACCTTGTTGAAGTACGCCAGCGGGAACTGCACTTTCTTGAGCAGGCCCACGACCGCGTCGGTGTCCGCAATCGCGGTGCTGACGCCAAA
>CAXTKV010000030.1:0-34904 GCA_964244895.1 uncultured Deinococcales bacterium | reverse complement strand
GATCACAGGGATCGCCGCTACGAAAACCGCTGCCTGGCGGGAGCGAAGCCTGAATTTGCCCTTCGCGCGGCGTCGATGGTGAGACGGGAACGACCGTCACAACGATCCATCACCTCGAGTCGCACGGGGTATGGCTCGAGAGCACCGTCCCGGACGCACCTCGAGAACGCCGTCTGGGACGGTGTTCCTCACAGCCAGTCCCGCATCTGTTCTGCCGTCAAGTTCCCACCGCAGAGGATCGTGCTGACCAACTGGCCCGCAAACCGATCCCGGTTCTCGAGGATCGCGGCCAGTCCCGCCGCGCCGGACGGCTCGAGAACCACACCCAGATGCAGGTGAGCCAGCTTGATGGCCTGAATGATGGTTTCATCCGTCACCAGGATCGCGTCGTTCACCAGGTCTTTCATGTCGTCCACGGCCTCCGGGATCGGGACGCGCACGCCGATGCCGTCGGCGATGGTGGAGATGCGCTCGTGTTCGACGATCCGCCCGGAGCGCCACGATTCGATCATGGCGGGCGCACCTTCGGCCTGCACGGCGATCACCTGCGTCTGCGGGCTGGCGTGCCGGAACCAGCATCCGACGCCGCCGAGCATCGCGCCGTTGCCGAGCGGCACCAGCACGGCACTGATCGGTTCGTGCCAGCGCGTCAACTCGAGCGCCATCGTGCCCGCGCCTTCGGAGATGGACGGGATCAACCCGTCCTCGACCATCATCGCGCCGGATGCCGCCGCGTAGCCTTTGGCGGCGAGTTTGGCCGCATCGAAATCCTCGCCCTCCAGCACGACCTTCGCACCCAGGGCTCGCATCCGAGCCAGCTTCAACGGGTTCGCGTTGAGGCTGGCGTAGACCGTCAATTCCACGTCGCCGCGCGAACGGACGGCGTAGGCCAATCCCTGCCCGAAATTGCCCGCGCTGGCGCAGACGATCCGCGCACCCTTCGGCAGCAGGCTGACGAAATACGACGGGCCGCGACCCTTGAACGAACGGATCGGGTTGAGCGTCTCGAGCTTGACCACCAGACGGCAGCCCAGTTCCGCCTCGAGCGCCTCGGATCGGTACTGCGGCGAGTTCAGAAAGACGGGATCGATCGCGCCCATCGCGTGCTGGATGTTTTCAAAGGAAATGCGGTGGTTCACGGCGGACTCCTCGCTCGAGCGATTTCATTTGAACAATGCGGCGTAAGCGGAAAGCGCGGGCACGCCACCCAGATGCACGTAGAGCACTTTTGATCCTTTGGGAATCGCGCCGGATTGCGCCAGATCGATCAGCCCATGCACAGATTTTCCCTCGTAGACCGGATCGGTGATCATGCCGTCCATCCGGGCCGCCAGCCGCATGGCTGAAAGCGTCTGCTCGGTCGGCACGCCGTATTCCTCGCCCGCGTAGGCGGTCTCGAGGATCACGTCCTGGTCGGTGATCTCGCGCCCGAGTTCGACGGCGAGGGCGGTGAACTGCGCGATTTTCTTGACGGCGGCCCGCGTTTCATCGGGCTTGGCCGAAGCGTCGATCCCGATGACCCTGCGCGGCCTGTCCTGCGCGGCAAAACCCACGATCATGCCCGCGTGCGTGCTGCCGGTGACGCTGCAGACGATCACGTGATCGAAGAACACGCCGTGCTGGCGCTCCTGGGCTTCCACTTCCTCGGCGAAACCCACGAAACCCAGCCCGCCCAACGGGTGATCGCTCGCTCCGGCGGGAATCGCGTAAGGTTTGCCGCCGCGCTCGCGCACGCGCTCTAAGGCGTTCTCCCAGCTTTCGCGTTTGCCGATGCTGAAACCGGACGGGGAGAGTTCGACTTCAGCGCCGAGCAACCTCGAGAGCTGAATGTTGCCGACGCGATCGTAAATGGTGTCGTTCCAGTTGACCCAGTGTTCCTGCACCAGCACGGCCTTCATGCCGATGGCGGCGGCGACCGCCGCGACCTGGCGGGTGTGGTTCGATTGCACGCCGCCGATCGAAACCAGCGTATCGCAACCCGCCGCGATGGCTTCCGGCACGAGGTACTCGAGCTTGCGGATCTTGTTGCCGCCGAAGGCCAAACCGCTGTTGCAATCGTCGCGCTTGGCCCAGACCTCCAGCCCCAGGTGATTTGAAAGCCGTTTGAGCGGGTGAATCGGTGACGGGCCGAAGGTCAACGGGTAACGCGGGAACTTCGAGAGCTTCATGGGTTCTCCTTTGCCTGGAGGGGTTTCGTTTCTGATGGGGGCTGCGATTGAAAGCGCGACAGTGCGCGCGTCCAGTTGACCTCGAGCGCGCGCTGGGCAGATTTCAGGTCGCGCGCCTCGAGCGCGGCGATCAATCGGGCGTGCTCCGCGACGCTTTCCAGCGCGGATTGGCCGCCCCAGTACGCGATCTCGAGGCGGATGTGCTGGGTTTTCAGGTCGCGGATGATGTTGATCAATTCGGGGTTGCCGCACGCGCCCGTCCAGGTGTCGTGCAGTTCGGTGTCCTGGATGGCGGCGATCCGGGCATCGCCGCGCCTGAGGGCGGCTTCGACGCGGGCGTTGAGGGCGCGCATGCCGAGAATGTCTTCCGCTGTGAAATCAGGGAAAGAGACTTCCAGCGCCAGCGGCTCGAGGACGCGCAGGATCGGGTAGATCCGCGCCGCGAGCGACGCGTCCACGCCCGCCACTCGCGTCCAGGCGTTCTGCTTGGTTTCGATCAATCCCTCGTCCTCGAGCCGCCGCAGGGCCTCTCGCACGGGCGTGCGGGACACGCCGAGGCGTTCGGCCAATTCAATATCGCGCAATTTCTCGAGCGGGGTCAGGGTTCCTTCGATGATCCAGTCGCGCAACTGCGCGTACACGTCGTCGCGCATCAGGCGTTTTTCGGGGATTCGGGGCGCATCCGGTAACGGCATGAATTGATATATCACATATCAATTCAAGAATTCAAGCCCGAAGGCCGACACTGTCCAGCACGCGTCGGTAAACCCGTGTGCTGGACGGGACTTTTTCTCATTCGAGCGATGTGATCTCGGCTAGAATCGGCGTACCCCATGACGCTCTCCTCGACCACCATCGCGCTCGAACTTCTGGGCGGTGCGAAGCTCATCAGGAGCGAGCGCGAGCCCTGGCGGCTCGAGCGCAAGACGGCGGGCGCGCTGGCTTACCTGGCGCTCGAGGGCGCAACGTCGCGCACCACGCTGGCGGGATTGCTCTGGCCGGAATCGCCAGAATCCACCGCGCGCAACAACTTGCGCCAGATGCTCAGGCGCTCGCGCGACGCTGCGGGCGCGGAATTGATCGCGGGCGACGACCCGCTGGCGCTCGCGTCGGAGGTCAGCGTGGACGCCGCGCAACTCGAACTCGAGGCTTTCGCAGGACGCGATGCCGCCGTGATCGAGCGCGAGGGTGAACTGCTGGGCGGTTACGAGTTCGACGACTGCCAGGAATTCATGGACTGGTTGCTGGTGCAACGCGAACGCATTTACGGCCTGCGCCGAGAGGCGCGCGCTCGGTTGATCGAGGCCAGCGAGCGCGCGGGCGATTACCGCGCCGCCCTGGTGCACGCTGAACGGCTGCTGGAAACCGACCCGGTTTCAGAATCCGCCCACCGCCGCGTGATGCGCCTGCACTACCTGCTGGGCGACCGGGGTGCGGCATTGAGCGCCTTCGAGCGCTGCCGGGCCGTGCTGATGCACGAGTTGAACGTTGCGCCGATGCCGGAAACGCTGGCGCTGGCCACCCAGATCGAAGGCGGCGCGCGCGTCACCGAAAGCGCGCCGCCCACCCGCCGCGAGATTCCGCTCTCGGTGCAACGCCCGCCCGTGCTGGTCGGACGCGGGGCTGTCTGGGCGAAGCTCGAGTCCGCCTGGGACGCGGGTCTGGGCATCAGCGTCAGCGGTGAACCGGGCGTCGGCAAGACCCGGTTGGTGCAGGAATTCGTGGGCACCAAAGGCGAATACGCCGTGATCGAGGGTCGCCCCGGCGACGAAAGCCTGCCGTACTCGACCTTCGCGCGCAGCCTGCGCAACACCCTCGGTCGGCATCCCGAGCTGCGCCTCGAGCCGTGGGCGAGCCGGGAACTCTCCAGGCTGGTGCCCAGCTTGCACGCCGACGCGCCGCCGCCGATCACCTCCGACGCGGAACGCCTGCGCTTCTTCGAGGCCATGGCCAGCGCCATCGAGCGGTTGATCGGGGGCGGACTGCGCAGCATCGTGATCGACGATCTGCAATACATGGACGCCGCCAGCTTCGAGGCCGCGCAGTACCTGGCGGCCAGGTTCTCGAAGCCCGAAAGCGGTCGGGTCGTCTGCATCTCGATTTACCGTTCCGGCGAACTGCGACCCGAATTCGAAGCGATCGTTCATCAGAGCATCCAGGCTGGCGTGGCCGCGCCCATCGAGGTCGAACGGCTCGAGCCCGAAGCCCTGAAGGCGCTTCTGGAGAGCCTCTCGTTGCGACACGCGCCCGAACTGGCCGCCAGCCTCGAGCGTCACACGGGCGGCAACCCGTTGTTCGCGCTGGAAACGCTGCGCAGCCTGATCGAATCCGGCGATCTGGAACGCGGCCTGCCCGCGCGCCTGCCCGTGCCGGATCGGCTCGGGTTGCTGGTGGCTCGACGCCTCGAGCGGCTCTCGCTGGCGGCGCAACGCCTGGCGCGCTCGGTCGCGGTGGCCGGCGCGGATTTCGATCTCGAGTTGGGCGCGCGCGTGCTGGAAACCCCCATTCTGGATCTGGCCGAACCGTGGGCGGAACTCGAGGCCGCGCAGGTCATGCGCGCCGCAAACTTCGCGCACGATCTGCTGGCTGAAGCCGCCCTGGCGAGCGTGCCCGCACCGATCCGCGCGCTCTTGCACCGCCGCACCGCCGAATACCTCGAAGGTGCAGACGCGCAGCCAGCCCGGATCGCGGCGCACTGGCTCGGGGCTTCCGATCCCGCACGCGCCGCGCCGTTCCTGATGGAGGCCGCGCGGCGCGCCCACGCGACCTTCGAGTTGCGCGCCGAGGCCGACCTGCTGGAGCTGGCGGGCCGAAATTTTGAGCTGTTGAACCGTCCACGCGAGGCGTTTGCGGCTTTCGAGCAGGGTTTCGCGGCGCTCTGCCGGGTGGACACCGCGGAACGCTGCGAAGCCCTCGTCGAACACCTGATGCGCCTGGCTGGAACCCCTGAAGAAACCGCCGCCGCCTGGACGCGCCGCGCGGAACGGCTGCACCTGCGCGGAGAGGGGACGCAGGCCGAGGCAGCCGCCCGCCAGGCGCTCGAGTACGCGCGCCTGGCGCAGCACGAACGCCTGAGCTTCCGCGCGCAGAGCGCCTTGATTCACGCCATCTACGTTCAGGGCGGACGAACCGACGACCTGATCGCGCTCTCGCACGAATCCAGAATCATGGCCGAACGGCTCGAGGACAAGGAAGCGCTGGCGGGTTTGGAAAGCGATCTGGGTGTGCTCGTGGAACGCAAGGACGAGTTCCACAAGGCGCTCGAACACGACCGACGCGCCCTGGTGCTGTTCGAGAACCTGCACAGTGATGGGAAGCTAGCCGATCCGCAGGCGCGCGTCCACGTGCGCCTGAACCTGGCTGCGGGTCTGTCCAGCATCGGTCACCACGAGGAAGCGCTCTGGTTGATTCGCGAAGCTGAGACCCTGCACGCCGAGATCGGCGAGGATACCGACGTGGCCATCCACATGGTGGTCAATGCCAGCGCCATGCTGCACCAGCTCGGGCGTTACACGGAAGCCCTGGATTCGCTCGGAACCCTCAAACGCTTGCTCGAGACGTACCAGTCGTGGGTGCGGCCTTATCTTCTTCAGCGCCAGTTCGAGATCTACCCCGACCTCGGAATCATCGATCGCGCGCAACCCGCGATCGATGAACTGCTGGCCTTGCCGAACCTGCGCGCGGGCAGCCGAGTCCACGCTTTGATCGCGCAGAGCCGCATCAACCCCGCTTCGCGCGCCCTCGAACCGATCTTGGAGGCCGAAGCGTTACTTCAGACCGTCTCTCGTCCCCTGGCGCTTTTCAGGTTGTTCCTCGTCAAGAGCCCGCTGCTCGAGCCCGAGGAGGGCTTGCGGCTGGCCGAGCGCTGCCTCGAGGCCTTCTCGAGCCGGGGAAGCGATGGAGGCGTCATGGCGGCCCGACTTCGTTGCGCCCAGGCGCACCTGGCGCTCGGTCAACCCGAGCGGGCGCTCGAACCCAGCGCGCTGGCCGTCGAAGCGCTCCCAGGGGTCACGCCGGAACTGGCCTACCGGGGCAATGTGCTTCTGGTGCGCTATCGGGTGCTCTCGGCTCTCGGCGATCCTGCGGCCCGAACCGCCCTCGAGCGCGCCCTTGAGTGGGTGCTCTCGACGGCGGATCATCACGTCCCGGCAGAATTTCGAGAATCGTTCCTGAACCGCAACCCCGTCAACCGCCAGATGCTCGAAGCTGCCGCCGATCTGGGGATCGGGCTGGGCTGAGCGCCCCTCAAAACACCGTCCCGGACGAACGAATTTGATGTTCAAGAGCACCGTCCAGGACGGTGCTCTTTTTATGGTCACGCCCAGTCACGCTCCAGTCACGCACGGCTGAATAACCTTCGGACATGCCAGCCACGGTGCGCCCAGATTCCGCGCGACAACCCCCCAGGACGCCCGAGTGAACGCGACCGCTCAGGTCTTCGTGGTGCGGCTGTGGCTCGAACCCCGAGCCGACGGCTCGGGCGCGTGGCGCGCCAGCGTTCTCAACCCGCAGAGCAAGCGAAGACGCTACTTTACCGACCCTCAAGCCCTGTCGCAGTTTCTTCAGGAATTCGATCTGAACTGGCCCTTCGACCCCGACGAACCGCCCCCATCCGACTGACCATCCCAGAACCACCCGAGGAGGAACGAATGAATCCCAGAGCCACGTGGAACCTGCTGACGCTGGTCGTGAGCGCGAGTTTTGCCCTGAGCAATTGGGTCGGAGCGCAATCATTGGAGATCGTGTCCGGCGTGACCACCAACATGACCGGCACGAACTGCTCGATCCTCGGGCAGCCGTATACGGAAACGATGCTGACGGGGACGGCATCTTACTTGCGCTACACCGATCTGAGCGCGCCATTGACGGGGGATGGCACCTACGTGGACGTGCTGATGACCGTACCGGGATTGAACTGCAACCCCGACTCGAGCGTGGGTTTCGTGCCATCGCTGGTGTTGCCGCCCGGTGCGAGCCTGAACATCACCGCCCAAACTCCGGTCAAGTGCTTTTACAAGATCAACAACCAGGCGTTCACGCCATTCACCGGGACTCAGATCGGCGTCATCAGCACTCAGGGAACGGGGTTGAGGGTTGGCCCGATCTGCCCAGACGGCCAGGGCGGCGGCGTCGGTACGCCTTTCCAAATTGGCCCGAGTGGAACCTACGGCGGTATCGCGCTCGGCCTTCAGTACTTCCCCAGATCGAGCTGGCTCGAGATTCAAGTCCCGGTTCGTTTCTCCAAGGAATTGCTCGGGGCGGCTGGCCCCAACGGTGGCGATAAGGTTCAGTTCATCTTCGACACGGCGGGGTTGAGCCCCGACCCCGCTTACGCCTCTACCTGGATCAACGTGCCGTACCGCGCCCTGCTGGCTGCACCGAGCGCAGGTGCGCCCTCCGGGACTGGCGTGACCGTATCCACGACGCTCTACAGCTATTTCCAGGGCGGTCTGCTGTCCGTGGATTACGGTACGACCGCCAGCTTCGGGCTGACTTCAGCCAGCAGCACGATCTCGGGGAACAACGAATCGCAGCCAGCCAGCATCGCGCTGAGCGGGTTGAACCCAGGCACGTCGTACTCGTACCGCTTCAAGTACGTCACCAGCAAGGGCACGTTCTATTCGAGCACCGGAACCTTCAGCACGGGCGCAGCGCAGAATTTCGCGCTCGGCGTGACCAAGAACGGCGCGGGTTCGGGTACGGTCAGCAGCGCACCTGCCGGAATCAATTGTGGTGCGGCGTGCAGCGCCAATTTCACGTCCGGCACGAACGTGGCCTTGACCGCGGTGCCCGCCAGCGGCTCGAGCTTCGCGGGCTGGGGTGGCGCGTGCAGCGGCGCGGGCGCGTGCAACGTGACGATGAACGCCGCTCAATCCGTGACCGCGAGCTTCAATACCGTGCCGCAGGTCGGCTCGTTGTCGCTCGAGGTGACGGGCTTGCCGTCGGGTTCCAGCGCCGCGCTGGGCATCGCGGGGCCGGGCGGGTTCAACACCACCCGCACGATCCTGACGGGCACGGGCCAGAACCTGAGCGATGTGACGGTCGGAACGTACACGGTCACCGCACCGAACGTCACGGTCGGCTCGAGCGTCTACGCGCCGAACGCCGCATCTCAGACCGCCAACGTCAGCTTCGGCGCGACGGTGACTGTCGGTGTGGTCTACACCCTCAGCTCCACCCCGACCTTCCCGCTCTCGGTGACGAAGGCTGGAACGGGCACGGGCGCGGTCAGCAGCAACCCCGCCGGGATTGACTGCGGCGCGAGCTGCACGGCGAATTTCAACCAGAACGCCACCGTCACGCTGACCGCGACACCCGCCGCAGGCTCGAGCTTCGCAAGCTGGGGCGGCGCGTGCAGCGGTTCCGTCACGACCTGCACGCTCACGATGAGCGCCGCCAAATCCGTCACGGCGACCTTCAATACCGTCCCCGTCGGCGGCACGAATGTTGCCCTGACGGTCACGAAATCCGGCACGGGCACGGGCGGGGTCAGCAGCAATCCGGGCGGCATCAACTGCGGTGCGACCTGCACGGCGAACTTCGCGCAGGGCAGCAGCGTCAGCCTGACGGCCACGCCGGACGCAGCCTCCACCTTCGCGGGCTGGTCGGGCGCGTGCAGCGGGACGGGCGCGTGCAGCGTCACGATGAGCGGCGCAAAATCCGTGACTGCAACCTTTACCGCCTCTGGCGTCACGCCACCGCCTCCGCCAGCGGGCGCGACCGCCAGCGCATCCAAGTCGAGCAACACGCCTTCCACCGCCACCGCCATCAAAGGCTCGAGCAACAACGCCGCGCTGGGCGTCGATCTGAGCCTCGGCTCGAGCGCGGGCACGCTGCAATCCGTGAGCCTGAGCGCGTCCGGCACGGGCAACGATCAACTGGACATCACCGGCGTCAGGCTGTACTTGGACGCCAACAGCAACGGTGCGGTGGATGCCGGGGAAACCGCGCTGGCGCAGGGAACCTTCAACGCCAACGATGGCGCGGCCACACTGACCCTGACCGCGCCAAAAGCCCTGACCGCGAACTCGACCTCGAGGCTGCTGGTGACGCTCGATCTGAACTCGAGCATCGCGGGCATGCCGCTCAAGGCGGCGCTCGGATCGGCGGCGCTGGCGCTGCTGCTCGGCTGGCGCTCCAGACGGCGTCTGGTGATCGTCGCGCTGATGGGTCTGGCCGCGACCCTGACCGCTTGCCCGGTCACGGTCACGCCCGTTGGTACGACGCGCACCTACCAGGTTACGATCACCGCGGTCAGCCTGAAGGACTCGAGCAACGCGACCATCCCGGTTTCCGGCCTGCCCATTTCGGGCGCGACGATCTCGGTCACCAAGTAAACCCGCCGCGTCCCGCCCGAGGATTTCATCCCCCCGAATCCCAGGGCAACCATTTTCGGAACCCCGTCCAGGACACGAACTCGAGAATGCGTGCTGGACGGTGTTCTTTTCAGGAGGAAGGCATGAAGCGCATCCAAACCCTCGGAATTATTTGGCTGGCTATCACCCTCGGTGCGTGCGGCGGCAATACGGTTCCTGTACCACCTGCGCCGCCACCCCCACCGCCACCGCCCTTGACCACACCCGTCGGCACGAACGTCGGCAGTCCCGTCACGCAAACCGTCACCGCGACGGGTGGCACGATCGCGGCGGGCGGCATCAAGCTCGAGGTGCTGTCAGGCACGGTCTCGAGCGCCAACGTCACGCTGCAACCGATCACTGACACGCTGAATGGTGTGGGTCAGGGCATCGCCATCTCGAGCGATGTGGCCTGGAGCAACTACGCCAAGATCACCTTCCCGATCGACCCAGGCGACGACGCACCCGAGGGTCTGGGATTGGCGGTACAGCAGGCGGATGGATCGTGGCGCTCGCTCGATCCGGTCAAGGTGGACACGGCGGCAGGTACGGTCACGGCGGGGCTGTCTGCCGCGCTCGGAACCCCTGGCCTGCGTGCCCAAGCGGGCTTGAACCTCAGGAGCGTCGTCAAGTTCAAACGCTTTTACCTCAAGCCCTCGAGCGCTACCGTTAAGGTCAAGGGCACGAAGAGCTTCACCCCATACGCTCAGGTCATCCAGAACGAGAAAAAAGACCCCAACTGCGGCGCACCTGACCCGAACGATCCCGAAGGTCTCGCGCCGCTCTGCCCGCTTCGTCAGGTGACGCGCGAGTACCCCTTCACCAACGACAAGGACGGCTTTGCACGTAACTGGTATGTCAATGGCGCGTTTGGCGGCAACGGCACGGTCGGCACGATCAGCAGATCCAGCTCGAGCGGCGCAACCTACACCGCGCCCGACAAGAAACCCAGCCCGGATACTGTGACCGTAACCTTCCAGAGCATCAACACGGACACCCTGGACAGCGTAACCCTCAAGGCCAGCGTCAAGATCACCGACGACGTGATCCAGACGTACACCGGATCGCTGAACTTCAATGGCTCCAACGTGAGCAACATCAGCTACAGCGGTCAGGGCAACCTGACCTGGAACCTGGTCGAACACCTTCCTGGCGACCTCAACAAGTACGAGGCTTCGGGGTCGGTGCAGGCCACCACGAACTACCCGGAATGCACGCCCGCTACTAGCAGCGTGCCTGTGAACGGCACGATGATCGTCTTCGATCCGGTGCGTAGCGGGCCAGGGGATACCTTCGCCAGCAAGTACTGGTTCGCACTGACTCAGGGCGCGAACGTGGTCGTGACCGTGCAATGTGGCAACCCGCCCACACCCACGCAGGTTGCAGTCATTTTCACGGCATTCACGGCCTGCCCCGAAGTGCCGACCCTGCCCGACGCGCCGAAGTACGCGGACATCGCGCTGCTGACGAGTTCGGGTACGTGGGCGTGCCAGTTCAACACCACCACCGCCGACTGGAATTTCAAGGCGCAATGAGACGCTGAGATCTCGAGAACACCGTTCTGCACGGTGTTCTCGAGCATGCGTGCAGGACGGTGTGCTTCAATCTGGGAAGACGCGAACCAGGTCTGGATCACGGAAATCAGATCGCTGGTTGTGAGGCCGAGTCCCAGTCACGCCCCAGTCACGCCCCAGTCACGCCTCCTTTTTTAGGCTCCGCACCAGATGCGAAAGGAGCGAGAATGTTGCGATCACGGGTGAACTCGAGGCTGCGGGTGCTCGGTATGGCGCTGGCGTTGGTGGTGGGCTTGGCATCCTGCCCAGGTGGCGGAACGCCACAACCGCCAGGTTCCAGCACGCCGCCACCGCCCAGTCCGAGCACGCCGCCGCCAGTCACCGGAAGCTGCGACAATCCAACGCCAAACCAGTTGACCCCCGAAGCCCAGAAGGTCAAAGGCTATTTTGTCAACGCCTGCGGACAACCCATTCCCGGCGCTCGAGTGATCGTGCGCAACGCTTTTGCGTCCACCACGGACACGCCGTTCACGGTCGTTCCCAAAGCGGACGGCTTTTACGCTCAGAACTTGCCGCCCCCCTCGGCGAACGCCTCGGTGTTTCAAGCCATCGGCGAGGTCGCCACGACCTATGAGGGCACGGATTACTGCCTGTGGGTGCGACCCTCCGACGGTTCAACCTCGTTCGCCAGCAAAGACGGTGCCGTCCAAAATCTGGTTTGGCGCGTCAGCGGTGAACGCCCCGACTCCAAACCTGGGAATCGGCAGTATTACGGCGGCAGTCTGTGGCTTTCGCCGAACCTCAACGACACGGTTTCAGCGCCGCCCGAGGCGGTCTTGAGCATCGTGTTGAAACCCATCGCACCACTGATCGACGGTTCTCAAGGCAAGGACGTGTTGATTCAAATTCCTTGGGGGCAACGCTACCAGACCTCGAGCACCCCAGAACTGAACGGGATTCCACTGGGCAAGTATCAGGTCTTCGCGGCCATTCAATTCCCGAACGATCCCACGCTCTACAAGGTTTTTGTGAACCTGGACGACGGCAAGAACAACCCATACGCGGAGTCTGCAATCGGCAAATTCGCGGGTGATCGTTCGGGCGCGGCCCTCACCTGCGCGGGCACACCGATGATGCAAATCGGGCTGAGTTTCAGCCAGTAAACGCTGGGACAAGTAAACGCTGGGGGTTCGAGGAAACCAACGCCTAAAGCGAGTCTCGAGGGAACCGCCGTGGAGGAATGGGCATGAACCATAAAGCGATATTCGCGCTGACCGTGTTACTGATGACTGGATGCGGTAACCAGAACAATGGCGGGGGCGGGGGTGGCGGCGTGAACCCCGATCCGATTGCGAACCCGTTACCGACCGCGACGACGGCAGTGGGCAACCCTGTCGGTGATCTCGCACCCGTGGTGATTGATCAGAACGGAGGTTCAGTCACCAGTCAGGATGGGCGGCTGGCGTTGGTCGTGCCGCCCGGTGCGCTGGCGAGTAGCACCAACGTCGGCGTTCAACTGATCGAAAACAAAATGCCCAGTGGGCTAGGTTTGGGCTACCGCGTCACGCTGAAAGACGCGATCACTCAGCAGGACGCGGCGCTGGCTCAGCCCCTCAAGCTCGAGTTCACGCTACCCGATACGGAACTGACCGATAACGATGTCACTTCGGAAAACCTGACGGTCGCGTACCAGGGCGCTGGTGGTGCATGGCAGGGCAGTCCCGACGCACAAAGTGCGCCGCTTCCCGCGGTCCAGTCCGGTATCCGTCCTCAGGGGAGCGGTACGAAAATCACGGCCAAACTCAAAAAAGCCGGAGATTACGCGGTCGCCACCTTCTACAAGCTGAACCCCGCCAGTGCTTCCGTCCGGATCAACGACAAACTCTTGATGACCATACTGAAATTTGCTCCCTCGAGCCCCGATTCGACCACCGGGTACTTCCCGTTCAATGTCACCCAGGTGCCCGCCCAGTCCTGGAACGCCAGCGCGGGACAACTGCTGGATGCGGGCAGCAACGCGCAGCGCATTTTCAAAGCGCCCGCCGCCGCGCCCAGTCCCAACCCGGTGCGGGTCAGCGCGACCGTCAACGACGCTGGAAAGACGGTGACGCTGACCTCGAGGGTGCGCGTCGAGGATTCAAAGGGCTGGTTCAACGTTTACGCCGACGTGACGCACAACGAAGACCGCAGTCTGCCTTCGGGCGGTTCCAGTTCGTTGCGAATCAACGGCGCCATGAAAGCCAAATTCGACGCGGAAATCTTCCTCGTCCGCGCGCCGTTCTCGTTTGGCCCGAACACCAACTACGACGGCAGCATCAGGTTTAACCCGAAGCTCGATCCCGGCGGCACCGGTACGTTGTCCATCAAGTACACCCGCACCACCTACGAGGACTGCATCTGCACACCGAAGCCGGGGAAAATCAAGACCGAAACCACCTACGAGTTCACCGCTGCCGCTCCACCCATCACCATACAGGAGGCCATGACGACAGGTTTTGTGAACATCACAGCTTCAGGGGCGTACCAGTTTGATGACACCATCTTCTTGCAACTGAAAGGCACCTACACCCTGACCGTCCATCAGACCAATGACTGCGGCGACAAGCCATCTGATACCAACGACAGCGGTGAGGACACCGCTTGGATCTACGGAGAGGTCAAAGGGCAGGGAACCGTCAAACCCCAGGGGCCAGATCGGATCACGGGAACGGACACGTCGTACCTGGATGTCCACTTGCCGGACAGTCTGCCGAGCGGCCCGAGCAAACCCGTCAAGGCCACCGTGGTCAGCGATTGGTATTTTGATTACGCGCCGGATGCCGGAAACGGCAATTCCTTGCCTCTACCGCTTCCTTTCGCCCCATCGTCACCCCAATTCAAGCCCGTACCGCCGAGCTTTCCAAAAGAAGACATCATCAAGCCCCTCTGCTGATGGTCGCGTCAATCCGCAGTTGCGGACTTCGCGTCACCGGAACGCCGTTCGGAGCAGACTCTCTCGTTCGCGTTCAGCACGGTGTTCTCGAGTAATCTAAGTTCGAGTCTTTCACTTCGGGAGGTCACTATGAACAAACGGTACGCCCTCATCGGTCTGCTCGCCTTGCTCGGCCTCGCGCTGGCCCAGGCGACCTACAGCTTCACCATCAACGGCAAGCCCGCCAAACTGGACGCGCTCGAGAAAAGCGGCAAGGTCTACGTCGAAGCGCAAAGCTTCGCCAAGGCGCTGGGCGCGAGCGTGACCTTTGACGCGGCCAGGAGAAGTTTCGTGATCGTCTCGAGCGGCACTGCACCCGCCGACCTGCAAGGAACCGCGCAACTGGCGGGCGGCGAAGGCGCGATCGGCAAGACGTACGCGCTGGGCAAGGCGGACAACGCGCTCAACTTCACCTTGACGAGCCTCGAGTACAGCCTCTCGCCCGTGACGATGGGCACGTACGTCTACGCGCCGAAGGCCAACGAGAAGCTCCTGGTGCTGCATTACACCGTTCAGAATCCGCAAAAGCGCGATGTGACCGTTTATTACGGCAGCTTCAAGATCACCGCCGTGGACGCCAAGGATGTCAACCACGTCTTCGACAATTACGTCGCTCGAGAGGGCACGACCGAGATCTACAACACGGCCCTCAAGCCCGCGCAGAAGGTCAGCCTGTACGCCGCCTTCGCGGTTCCGGCGGCGGGCCAGATTCCCAAATTGATCCTCGAACCCAAGGATGGTGCGCCCGTGGTGCGCTTCGATCTGCGCGGCAAGGTCAAGCCTCTGGTCGCGCCGTTTATTGACCCCGCCGACGGGAGCGGCGCGAGCGCGTTGCCGGAGGTTCCAGCCCAAGCCGGAACCTTCTATCCGGGCCTCAATCTGGGCATCAAGCTCGAGGGTGCGGCGTTCTCGACGGACAAGATGGATGGCAAAGCGCCCGCTGATGGCAAGCGTTACCTGATCGCTGCGTTGACCATCAAGAACCTGACGGGTGCGACCGCGAATCCCGTCAGCTTCAGTTACGGCAATTTCAAGATCGAACTGCGCGATGCCGAGGGTGAAAAACAGGTCTTCAACGGTTACCTGATCAAAGCTTCTCGCGATGAGCACGCGGACGGCAGCCTGAAACCGGGCGAGGAGTACCGATTCCGCGTGTATTTCACGCTGCCGAATGATCTGGCGGCCAAAACCCTGGCGATTTCCGAGGGCGAGTCGCGCGTCTACGCCTTCGATGTTTCGGGCGCGAAGTGATGGCGGGAACACCGTCGAGCACGCAAGATTGAATTCGTGTACCAGACGGTGTTCCTGAGTCTGGTGCGAAATGATGGCGCAACGCTCGAGCATCTCGTGCGACTGAACCTCGATCCAGGGACACCGTTCCCACCGGGGGCGAACAGAGCGTTCGCCACTTCAAAAACCCTCGATGGCTGCGATCGTCTCGAGGTTCGCCAAAAGTTTGATCTCGACGAACACCGTCCAGCACTCGAATTCAATCTTGCGTGCTGGACGGTGTTCTGCTTGTCTCGAGCCTCGAGCATCCGCAGTACGGGATACGCCACCCAATTTAATCGATGTACACGCCGACCGTACTGCCCTGGTTGACGGCGGGCGTCCAGCTGCGTTTGCGCGATTCCGTCCAGGCCAACAGTTGATCGGCGGCGTTGAAGGCGTAATCGAGCGTGAAGATCTTAGCGCTGAGTTTCTGCGCCTCGAGCGCCCATTTTTCCTCTTCGGCGCGTCGGGTCGGGTCGTTCTGGCGGCAATCGCCGGGCGCGAAGCAGTGGAAAGTGAACCCTTCGATGGTGATGCCGTCCAGCGCCCCCAGGAAGCCCGTGCTGCGCTGGACGCTACCGATGATCAGGTTGGCGTCTGTGTTGCAGATCAGTTTGACGCCGGGCTGGATCGAATCGACCAGCGCGCGCACGCGCTTGACGATGTTCGAGTATTTCAATACCCGCTCGTCGGTCGGGCCGCCCTCGAACCAGAAGGCCGCGCAATCGTCCAGCCAGATGCCGTCGTAACCGCGCGCCAGGTCGTCGCGCACGACTTTTTCCACGGCGCGGAACCAGGCGTCGCTGGTCACGTCCGCCAGATACGAACCCCAGCTGGTCTTGAACTTGATGGCGGGCGAGCTTTCGTTGACCATCGACGGCCAGACGCGGTCGTCCCACGGCGCGGCCACGGCCACGTCCTCGTAGGCCAGCACCCACTTGCCGCTGGCCTTGAGCTGATCCGTGTCGGCCCGCTCGAGGTACTTTCCGGTGCATTTGACGCTCATCGTGACCATCTGAAGTTTCGAGGCCAGCACCGAGTTGAGGTTGCAGCCGACATCCTCGCGCATCCAGGAGCGCACGTCGTTCCAGGCGGGACGGTTCGATGGGCTGGCGGGCGGTGTGGTCGCGGGTGGGGTGGTCGCTGGGGGCAGGTTCTGGTTTCGAATCTTGAAGCGCAGTTCGGCGCTCAGGCTCGAGCCGTCGGTCAGGGTCGCCACGGCCCGCAATCGGTATTCGTTGTCGGGCGCGGCGGTGGTCGTCCAGGTGTTGCAGACGTTGCCGGTCAGCCCGGTCAGGCAGGACAGCGCGCCTTTTTCTTCGCGCGTCCACCACTGGCTTCCGTCGGGTCTATACAGTTCGATCCGCAAGTTTGATACTGCCGCGCCCTTGACGCTCGCGCCCGGTGCTTGCGTCAGGATGCCCTGAATCGTCTGGCCGTCTTGAATGTTGACGAAGCCCAGTGTGGCTGCTGGGGTCGCGGGTGCTGTGGCGGGTGGCGGTGTCGTTCCTGCGGACCCTGGGGTCGGCGTGGTGCTGCACGCCGCGAGCGCGAGGGCGAAGAAGAGAACCAATCCGACGGTGCTGATTTTTGGCATAGTGCATCCCCCCGGTGCGCGCGCGCCTTGTGGCGCAATGCGCAACGACCGCACCGCCCGGCCTATATAGGTATGGGGCCGAATCCGGTACTTGTCAGGAGGTTAGACTTTACGATGTGAGGTGACGCACGAATTTTTTACGCTTCCCGTGCTGTTTTATCGAAAAATTCACAAAGCCTGTCAGGGACGCAAAAATCGAAAGCGCAAGTTTGCGGCTTTTTCGCGTCATCCACAAAAACTCTCAGATGGTACAGCAGCTACCTTCATTGATTGCTCATATTTTGTCGCCGGAGGATCGGGTCAGAGACCTCGAAAATGGGCACGAAAAAAACCCGAGCGAACACCTCGAGCGAGCCTGCGCGCGCCACGTTCAGTCGAAACGCGCCTCGAGCCGCACGGCCTTCTCGAGCAGCCGCCCGTACTCGCGCTCCGTCACCTCGAACGCGCCGAAACGCGCCAGGTGCGGGTTCTGAATCTGGGCGTCGAACAGCGCGAAACCGCGCGCCCGCAGGTGATCGACCAGACACACCAGCGCCACCTTGGATGCGTCCGTGACGGCGTGAAACATGCTCTCGCCGATGAATGCGCCACCCAACGCTAGCCCCAGCACGCCGCCCACCAGCCGACCGTCCGCCCAGGTTTCATAGCTGTGAGCCACGCCAGCGCGGTGCAACTCCAGGTAGATATCGGAAAGTTCATTCGATATCCACTCGCCGTCCCGCGTGGCCCGACCGCCGGATCGGCAACCCTGGATCGCGCCCGCGAAATCCGCGTCGATGCGCACCTCGAAACGATTCGCGTTGAGCGCGCGGCGCAAACTGTGCGGCGTGTGAAACCGATCATCGAGCGGGATCAGCGCGCGCCGTCGGCTCGAGTACCAGGCCAGCCCCGCGCCGTTGTCCATCAGAAAATGCCCGTTCAGGTAACCGGACACGATCTCTTGAATCGGGAAGTTGGCGGGCACGGACTGAGCTTATCTCGCGCCCAGTCGTCGCGGCTGAGAGAACACCGTCCCAGACGGCATTCCTTGAGATACGGAAAACACTGTCTGGGACGGTGTTCTTGATTGTGGCGCCTCGAAGACCGCCCAGAGTATGCTCGATCCATTCCATTTTTTAGGGAGCGACATGGCCAAAGTTTCCCGCTACTACGATGTCCGACGCGACGCCAACGGCGAACGGTTTCTCGAGGTCGCGGTCACGGGTTTCCCGATGCTGCGCCTGCCCCTGCTGAACAAATCCACCGCCTTCACCCGCGAGGAGCGCGTCACCCTGGAACTCGACGGGCTGCTGCCGCCGCACGTCAGCACCATCGAAGAACAAAAACTCCGCCAGTACCGGCGCTTCGGCCTGCAGCACAACGACCTCGAGAAACACATCTTCTTGCGCAACCTGCAGGACCGCAACGAGGTGCTGTTCTTCGCGCTCCTGGAGGATCACCTCGAGGAGATGCTGCCGATCATCTACACCCCGACCGTCGGCGAGGCCGTCAAACTCTTCAGCCAGATCTACCGGTTCCCGCGCGGTCTGACGCTCTCGACCGCCTGCGTGGACAACGTCGAGCAGGCGCTCGCCAACGTCCCGTTGGAGGACGTGCGCATGATCGTGGCCACCGATTCCAGCGCGATCCTGGGGCTGGGCGATCAGGGTTTCGGCGGCATGGCGATCAGCATCGGCAAGCTCAGCATCTACACGCTGGCCGGTGGGGTCGGGCCGGACAAGACCCTGCCGGTGGAACTCGATGTCGGCACGGACCGCGAGGAACTGGTGCGCGATCCCCTCTACCTGGGCGTCCACCACAAACGCCTCGAAGGTGCGGCCTACGAGAACTTCCTGGATCGTTTCGTCGAGGCCACCGTGGCGCGCTACCCGAAAGCCATCATCCAGTGGGAGGACTTCGCGCGCGGCACGGCCTTCAAGGTGCTGGATCGCTACCGCAAGATCGTGCCGTCCTTCAACGACGACATTCAGGGCACGGGCGCGATGGTGCTGGCCGGACTGCTGAACGCCTCCAAGCTCAAAGGCGAAAGGCTCGAGGATCAGATCTTCGCGGTCGTCGGCGCGGGCGCGGGCGGCATCGGCGTGGCCTGGGCGATCCGCACCGGACTGGAGCGCGCCGGACTGACGCCCGCCGAGGCCAAAGCCCGCGTTTTCGTGGTGGATAAACCGGGCCTGCTGATGACCGATCAGACCTTAGAGGACCACCAGCGCCCCTACGCGCAAACGCCTGAACGCGTGGCGGGCTGGACGTATTCTGACCGCGCCCCGAACCTCCTGGAGACGGTGCGCAATTCCGGCGCGACCGTGCTGCTGGGCCTGTCCGGTCAGGCGGGATTGTTCGACGAACCCACCGTGCGCGCCGTCCACGCCAACGTCGCGCACCATACCGATCCCGACCGCGCCAGACCGATCATTTTCCCGCTGTCCAACCCGACCGCCCACGCCGAAGCCACGCCGGACGCGGTGCTGAACTGGACGGACGGTCAGGCCATCGTCGCCACCGGCAGCCCGTTCCCGGACGCGACCGTGCGCGGTCGAAAAATCAGGATTGGGCAGGGCAACAACGCCTTCATTTTTCCCGGATTGGGTTTCGGCGCTGTCCTCTCTCGCGCCCGCGAAATCACCGACAACATGGTCATGGAAGCCGCCTACACGCTCTGCGATGAAACCAAAGCTGAAACCCTGGAAGCGGGCTGCGTCTACCCGCCGATCCGCACGCTGCGCGAAGTCTCGATCCGCGTGGCCACCCGCGTGATGGCCCAAGCCGTGGCGGACGGCGTGGCCGCCGAATACCAGATTCGCGGCATGGACTCGGCTGGCCTGGAAGCCTTCGCTCGCGCCCGGTTCTGGTATCCGAACTACCTGCCGTTCAAGCGCGGCTGAGGGTTGATCAGGGCTCAAAACCGAAACCGCTCGTGAGGAATGCTCGAGATTTCGGGAACACCGTTCCAGACGGTGATTCCTGAGCCCTGAGAATGCCGTCCCGGTCGTTCGAGGTGTCCATGCGATTCACATCGTCGTGGTTCGCTCGCGGGCTGAAGCGCGCTGATGTTGACGGGCCGGACAGACGCCGCCCGAGTTGATTCAATCGCGCTCAAACTTCCTGACATAGCTGAACACGCTTTTCACCAGGCGACGTTCAGTCGACGAAATCCGCGCACACTCATTTTGAAATAAGGGGTTCGAAACCGTTTGGAACGAACTCGATACGGACGCAATCGGGGGATTCAGTCCGGGCGCTGGGGAGGGGAAAGCATCGTTCGGAGGAACCTCGAGAAATCGAGGTTGAACGGTACGCGATTGGCGCAGGTGGATTCAATGGCGATTCAAGGAGGTCAGGCATGCCCAAAAGCACGTACATCACGCGGGCCAAGAAACGATTCCTCGAGGGCACCAGTTACCGCGTGCCCGTCGAAGCCGTCATGCGTGGACGGCGCACCCTGGAGCAATGGGTCGAAGTTCTGAACGAGGAACGCGACCTCGAGATCAATAAACGCATTCTGGCTTCAGTCTCCAGCCCGGTCGCCCAACGCGGTGCGGCTCGCTTCGCTGAACGCGCCTGAAGGACGGGCCGGACTGCTTGCTCGAGAATACGCGCCACAGAACGTTCGCACCCGTCGCGCATTTCGAGATTCGTTTCCGCGACTGAGCCACGGCGAGACTGACCTGGACACCGTCCGGGACGCATCTTCTGATCTGCGTCCCGGACGGTGTTCTCGAATCGTCGGCCTCGGGTTCTCGTCAGTTTGAAACGCCGCCCGTTCACCGTTTCAGACTGATGTGAACCCCGAACCCAGCGACTTCGAGCATCGTCGTGGATCGTCGCTTCGTCCTTTGGTCGCAAGACGCGCGATCGCGTGCCGTCAATACTGAGTACGCGGCTCGGGATCGAAACCCTGAACGACCGGAACGCGCAAAGCAGCTCGAGGCGAGGGTATTGAACACGAAAAGATTTCCCAACCCGCGCTGCGAAACCTTCTGCTCAAGAAAGGAAAACCGATGAGGCGACAAACTGAGGCATTGCTGTCCCTGAAATCTCGAGACCAGATCGCCAGGGTTTTACTCCTTGTCGCCGCGTCGGGCGCGATGTTCGCTTTCGTCGGCGCCATCGGTTCCGTTCAATCCGCAAAACCCACGACCGTCTTGGCAGAAATGTGGCGCATGTACGGATTTTTGGTGTTCGCGGGACTCTTCGCGCTGCTGGCCCTCCGGTTACGGCGCTTGGTGGGCGTGTGGGAGCTGGTGATCTTTCACAAACTGGCCAGCGCCATCACCGCCGCAACGCTGATCGGCGGGGCCGTCCCCGAGGCCGCCACCATCGCCATCGTAGACGGTGTTCTCGCGGCCATGACCGTCGCTGCCTATGTTCTCGCGCGCGGATTGACCGGTTGGAACACGACCCGCTTCGCTTCCACTCGAGTCCCCAGCGGCGACTGACGGATGGTGCTCGCCCATTTCGCGTTCATAAGTGCCCGCTCCAGCCGACGAACGCCTCGAGACGGCCTCGGGCAGCGCGGGCAGCTTCGGCACGGAACGCGCCCCGGTGATCGCTCGAGCGGTTGAAAGCCGCACCGTATCCGACCGACCCGATTCAGAAACGGGTGCGGGCTTCGGCGCGTCCGGGGCGGACGCGCTGGATGAAATCATCGAGTTTGGGCAACAACACCGTCCGGGAGGCGAATCAGAAAATGCGTGCTGGACGGTGTTTTTATCCATCAACCCGCCCTGAGCCGAACGCGTTATTGACCCACCCCGCTCGAGCCGCTAGACTTTGAGCATGATCCGCTCTGGCCTAAACAACTCGGGAACGCACGCCGCGTAAATCTTGCGCGTCACGTTCCCCGGCCCATCGCCGGGGATTTTTATTGTCCCCTCGAGATTTCTTTCGCACTTCCGAGGTACGCCATGACCCAGACGACAAACGAACCCGCGACAAACGAACCCGCGACCGACCCGTCCAGAAGCCATTTCGAGCGCTACAACCCGCAGGAACTCGAGGCGCGCTGGCGGCAGGTCTGGCGCGACCAGAACCTGTACAGCACCAACCTGGACGATGATTCAAAGCCCAAATATTACGCCTTCACGATGTTCCCGTACCCGTCTGGCAACCTGCACGTCGGACACTGGTACAGCGTGGCCGTGCCGGACACGCGAGCGCGCTACATGCGCATGAACGGCTACAACGTCTTTTCCCCGATGGGTTTCGACGCCTTCGGACTGCCCGCCGAGAACGCCGCGATCAAGAACAAGATTGACCCCGCCAAGTGGACGTACTCCAACATCGACAACATGACGGGCCAGCTCGAGCTGATGGGCACGATGATCGACTGGAATTCGATGCTCCGAACCTGCGACCCGGAGTATTACCGCTGGAACCAGTGGTTTTTCGTGCAGTTCTACAAGAAGGGCCTGGCCTACAAGAAGGAATCCTTCGTCAACTGGGATCCCGTAGACCAGACCGTGCTGGCCAACGAGCAGGTCATCGACGGGCGAGGCGACCGGTCGGGTGCGCTGGTCGAACGGCGCTTGCTGTCGCAGTGGCACCTGAAGATCACGCAGTACGCCGAGGAACTGCTGTCCTTCGACGGCATCGACTGGCCGGAGCGTGTGCGCGTGATGCAGACCAACTGGATCGGCAAGAGCGTCGGTGCCGAGATCGATTTTCCAGTCACGCTTCAGGATGGCTCGAGCGCCGCGATCACGGTCTTCAGCACGCGCCCGGACACGATTTTCGGTGGAACCTTCATGGTGCTGGCTCCGGAGCACGCCCTGGTGGACGCCCTGACCAGCCCCGACCAGCGCGAGGCCGTGGCCGCCTACCGCGAGGCCGCCTCGAAGACCAGCGAAATCGACCGCACCGCCGAGGGCAAGGAAAAGACGGGCGTCTGGCTGGGCGTCACCTGCACCAACCCGGCGACGGGCGCACCAATTCCCGTCTACATCAGCGATTACGTGCTCGTGACCTACGGCACGGGTTCGGTCATGGGCGTGCCGGGACAGGATCAGCGCGACTGGGATTTCGCCAAGAAGTTCGGCCTGGGCATCGTGCGCACCGTGCAGACGCCCAGCGCTCCCGACGGTGGGGACTGGGAAGGCGAGGCCTACACGGGCGAGGGCGTGGCCATCAACTCGGGCTTCCTGGACGGGTTGGGCGTGGCGGACGCCAAGAAAAAGATGATCGCGTGGCTCGAGGAACAAGGCGTCGGCAGGGCCAAGACCACGTACCGTCTGCGCGACTGGCTGATTTCGCGCCAGCGCTACTGGGGCACGCCGATCCCGATTATTTACTGCGAGAAGTGCGGCCAGCAGCCCGTCCCGGAAGATCAACTGCCGGTCTTGCTGCCCGAGAACGTCGAGTTCTTGCCGACGGGTCAGAGCCCGCTGAAGGTGCTCGAGGACTGGCGCAAATGCAAATGCCCGAACTGCGGCGGTGACGCCGAGCGCGACACGGATACGATGGATACCTTCGTGGACAGCTCCTGGTACTACTACCGCTACCTGGATCCCAGGAACGACAAAACCGCCATCAACGCGGATCGGGTCAAACGCTGGTTGCCCGCCGACATTTACTCCGGCGGGATCGAACACGCGATCCTGCACCTGATGTACGCGCGCTTCTGGACGAAAGCCATGCGCGACCTGGGCATGATCGATTTCAACGAACCCGCCTTGCGCCTGCGAAACCAGGGCATCATCCTGGGTGAAGACGGCGAGAAGATGTCGAAATCCAGGGGTAACGTCGTAGACCCGGACGAGTTGGTCAACATGTACGGCACGGACACGGTGCGGTTGTACCTGCAATTCATCGGGCCGTGGGATCAGGGCGGGCCGTGGGCGCCGAAGGGCGTCAACGGGGTTTACAACTGGCTGGGGCGCGTCTGGAACCTGTTCCTTGAGGAACCCAATGAGCCTACTGAGGACGTGAAGCTGGCCGATCTCGAGTTCGCGCTCCACAACACGCTGAAAAAAGTCACGGAAGACACGGACCACTTCAAGTTCAACACGTCGATTGCAGCCATGATGGAACTGACAAACATCATGGGCAAGGCCAAACGATCGGGCCTGTACGCTACGCCGGAGTGGAACGCCGCCCTGCGCGCTTTCAACCTGATGCTGGCACCTTACGCGCCGCACCTGGCCGAAGAAATCTGGGCGCGCACCGGGCATGATTCCAGCGTTCACCTCGAGACCTGGCCGAAGTTCGATCCCACGAAACTCTCGCGCGACACCTTTGAACTGGTTGTGCAGGTGTCCGGCAAGTTGCGCGGCAAGGTGGACGCACCTGTGGGCATCACGCAGGAAGAAGCCATCGCGCTCGCTCGAGGCGTCTCGAACGTGATGACCTACGTGAACGGAAAAGAGTTGGTCAAGGAAATTTACGTGCCCGGCAAGCTGGTCAACATCGTCGTCAAGGGATAGGACGCGAACGGCAGGGGAGAGGTGGTCTCGAGCCACCTCTTTTTGTCGCTTCCCACGAGGCGTGTCGGTTGCGGATTGAATCGAACACCGTCCAGCGCGCATATCTAAAATTGCGCGCTGGACGGTGCTCTCGAGAACCCCCGAGCGATACGCGATCGGGAAAGGGAGGCTCGAGCGAGCGTCGTCAGTTTTTATCCGGTTGGTAAGAAAGGATCGTCACGCCTGCACCCGTCGTTTTCGTGTCCACCAGCTTGAGCTTGGCCTCGCTGCTATCCGCGAACAAACGCTTTCCCTTGCCGATGACGATCGGGCAAACCATCAACCGGTACTCGTCAATTAAGCCGCGCTGCATCAGCGATTGCACGAGCGCGGCGCTGCCGTAGATCAGAATGTGCTGACCGGGTTGCTGCTTGAGTTTCTGGATTTCCTCAGCTACATCCCCCTGAATCGGGCTGGCGTTCCACTGGAGGTTCGTCAATGTCGTGGTGGCGACGTGCTTGGGTAAGCTGTTCATCCGGTCCGCGAATCCTTGTTCGTCGCTCGAGGACGGCCAGGCTTGGGACATGCCCTGGTAGGTCACGCGCCCGAGCAAGAGCGCGTCGCTCGAGAACAGGAGGTCGCGCTGAAGTGTGGCCAGTTCGTCGTTCCAGTACGATCCGGTCCAGCGGGGTTCTTCCATCACACCATCCAGGCTCAGGTACTCGGCGGCAATGACTTTTCGCATCGTGTGCTCCTTATGGTTGAAACGTCTTTCCTGGACGTGTTCGTCGCGTTCGCGCTCAACCACGCCACGAATCGTAATCGTGATGAAAAAAATTGTCTTGTACTGAAACGACAAGCAACCAAACGCCGAACTCGAGCACTCAAGCATCGGCTCGAGTTCGAGGTGCGTCCCTGACTCGAGCCGATTCCAGCGACGAGAATTTAGACCGCGGCCACAATCCGGGCGGGCGTCCGTCCGATCAGGTGTTTGAGCGATTTGGTCAGGTGCGGCTGATCGGTGTAGCCCAGTTCGTACACGACATCGAGAATGCTCGAGCCGCGTTCCAGCAGCGCTGCCGCTCGTCGGGCGCGTTCGATTTGACGCACGGCGCGGCAGGTCAGTCCGGTCGCCTGGAGAAAGCGGCGTTGAACGGTGCGCAACGAGCGTTCTCGGTCGTCCAGTCGGTCTTGCAACACGGCCTCAACCACGGGTTCTCGAGCCAGCAATCCCTCGCGCACCAGCTTCTCGACGAAGGCTTCAGCGTCATCAAATTCCGGGAACGGCCAGGCGACATCGTTGAGCCAGAACGAGCGATTCGTCGCCCCAGGCAACGCCGCGTGCCGATCCACGAGATGACCGGGCGGTAGATGCGGCATGAAACTGCCGAGGCTCAACTGAATGCCGAAGAACTCTGCCTGCGCAGGGGCGTCTGCGGGCGTAGCTCTGGTCTCGGGGCCGCGCACCGCCAAGGAAGTCCTGCCTTCGAGCCTCGTCACGACGATTTCGCAGTGGCTCACGGCGATCGAGGCGAACGAGCCAGCTCGCTCGCTTTCGCTTCGCCAGATCTTCTCAACGAAAAGCGAGCTGGAAGGTTTTTCCTCGAAGTTGAAAATCAGGATGCCACCTCGTCAAACATGATCCGATTTTAGCCTCGAAGCGATGAGATGCACCTCTTTGGTTGCGGTTCGCGGTTGTCGTGTGGCGTTGGTCGAGTCCTGAACTGAACCAGACGAGACCCTCGTCGAGCTCGCACGGACACCATCCAGCACGCGTAAACAATATTGCGTGCTGGATGGTGTTCTCGAGGCTCGATCCCGCTCGAGCCGTCCTCGTTTGCCGACCAAAAATGTTCGATTTGTTTTTGGCTCGCGATGCTGGTGTGTATAACGGGGTTTCACGGTTATTTCACGTCAAGCACGCATCGGAATGCGTAGGGTCGAAAGGAAGTGTGGGCGATCCGTGATCCAGGAGGGGTTCTGTATGACCACAAAAAGCATCGCTGCCGGATTGCTGGCGTTCGCACTCGGGCTCGGTTTACTCACGACCGGACGCGCTCAGCCCGAGGGCGGCGTGAACGTGCTGGGTGCGGACGCATTCGCGGCTTTTGAATACCCGCAGAACTCGAAGGATGTCAGCGTCCAGGTCTTCGCGCCGCAAGGTCAAGCGTTCGACCGGGCCTGGCGCGTGGCGGGGCTCAAGCCGCTCGAGCAGCCGTACTTCGCGCAACTGAATGCGAGCAACAAAACCAGCATCGCAAAAGGCGACGCGATGCTGGTGCAATTCTGGGCGCACGCGCTCGGTGGCGCGGCCAGAACGGAGTTCGTGTTCGAGAAAAACGGCGACCCGTGGGACAAATCCGTGGGGTTCGAGATCAAGCTCAAGCCCGATTGGACCTTCTACAGCGTGCCGTTTCACGCCGCTCAGGACTTCCCGGTCGGCGGCGCGGGCGCGAGGTTCAGGCTCGGCTACGCGGGTCAGCGCTTCGAGTTGGGTGGGTTCGTCCTGAAGAACTTTCAGCAGTCGCGCAAGCTCAAAGACTTGCCGTTCGCGGGTTTCGATTACGCGGGGCGCGATCAAAACGCGCCCTGGCGCGCGGCGGCCAACGCGCGCATCGAGCGTTGGCGCAAGGCGGATTTGCGCGTCAGCGTGGTGGATCAAAACGGTCGGCCCGTCCCGAACGCGCTGGTTCACATCGCCATGAAACGCCACGCCTTCGCGTTCGGTTCCGCTGTGGACGCCAAGATGTTCCTGGGCGATTCCGCCGACAGCGCCACCTACCGCAAGACGATCCTGGAGCGTTTCAACCGCGTGGTCTTAGAAAACGATCTGAAATGGCCCGTCTGGGAATGCTGCCGCCGTCAGGAAGCGCTCCAGGCGTTGAAGATTTTGCGCGAGAACCACATCGAGGTTCGAGGACACAACCTGCTCTGGCCGTGCCAGCAGGAGTACTGCGTGCCGGATGATCTCTCGAAGATGCTGGAAAAGAACGATGCTGCCGGGGCTCGGGCGCGCATCGACCAGCACTTTCAGGACATCCTGAGCGCCACGCGCGGGCAGTTGGTGGACTGGGACGTGATCAACGAACCCGTCGTCAACAAGCGGCTAGCGAAGGTGCTCGGCGAGGACGAGATCGCGGCCTGGTTCAAACGCGTCCATCAGCTCGAGCCCAGCGCGCGCTTGTTCATCAACGATTACGGCAACCTCGGGGAGTGCTGCGCCTATGAAACTGAACTCAAACGCATCACCAAACGCATGCTCGAGTTGGGCGCGCCCATCGGCGGGCTGGGCTTGCAGGGGCATTTCGGGTACAGCCTGACGCCGCCGGAGGAACTGTTCACCAGGCTGACTGACCTCTCCAAACTCAATCTGCCGCTCGAGATCACGGAGATGGACATCAACACCGCCAACGAGGCCCTGCAGGCCGATTACCTGCGCGACCTGATGACGCTGGCCTTCAGCCACCCGGCGGTTTCCGGGATCCTGATGTGGGGCTTCTGGGAGGGACAGCACTGGCTGCCCGATGCGGCCCTGTGGCGCAAAGACTGGAGCCTGAAACCCAACGGTCAGGCCTGGCTCGATCTGGTCTTCAAGACCTGGTGGACGGACGCCACCGGTCAGAGCGACGTCGGTGGACGGTACGCCGCGCGCGCTTTCCAGGGCGAGTACGTGATCACCGCCAGCCTGGGTTCGCGCAGGGTCGAAACCCGCCTCAAACTCGAGCAACCCGGCAGTGCGTTGACATTGAAACTGCCGTGAGGCGACACATGATCAACTCGAAAAGACCGTCGGGGACGCGAGCGATGAATGCCGTGCGGAACGGTGTTCTCGCGCTGGGGCTGGCCGTCGGGCCGATCGCTTGCCTCGCACCGAACCCTCCCTCGAGCCCCCCACCACCCTCGAGCCCGCCACCCGCATCACCGGCGCCACTGCCATCACCGCCGTCACCGCCGTCACCACCCGGTGTCACCAGGGTCGTCTACGCGCCGAGCGACGAGAATTTCCGCAACCCCGAACGCGGCGAGATCATCAGCTATCAGCCGGGCGGCGCGAGCGACGGTTTGCCGGCCAACAACCCGCCGCTTTCCGATGCTGGCGTCCGGGATTACCTGAGGCGCGAATCCACCAACCTGCCCTCGAGCCTGGTGCGCCTGGTCTACGTGCTGGGGCAGTGGAAGGACATCAGCATCCCGCAGGCGTTCCTGGATCGGATCGCGAATGATTTTGGCGTGGCTCGGGAGCTGGGCCTGAAGGTCGCGCCGTATTTCGTGTACAGCTGGCCGTTGGACGAAAACGCGGGTTTCGACGCGCCGAAAGACCGGATTGTGGCGCACCTGGAACAGCTCAAGCCCGTGCTTCAGGGCAACGCCGACGTGATCGCGTTCATGCTCGCGGGGTTCATCGGGCCGTGGGGCGAATGGCACCATTCCTCGAACGGCAACCTGACGGCCACAGATGGCGTCAACGACAACGCCCGAGCCATCCTGAACAAGCTGCTCGATGCGCTGCCCTCCAACCGGGCGGTGCTGCTGCGCTACCCCGGCCTGAAATACCAGTTCTTCGATGGGACGCCGCTTTCCGCGCAGGAAGCCTTCAGTCAATCGCCCAGATCGCGCGTCGGTTTTCACGACGAATGCTATATGGCCGACTACCACCCGGATGTCCGCGCTATCCGCCTGGCGAACCGGGCGTTCTTGCAACGAGAAGGTCTGTACGTGCCGCAGGCGGAAATGATGGACTCGGGCTGCTTCGATTTCTCCAACGCCGTCTGGAAGGCCGTGCCTTGCGCGGATTTGCTCGAGGAAATGAGCATCGCGCACCCGGACGCGACCAACCAGTTCCCTTTGAACCGCATCACTGGGCACTGCATGGACGAAGTCAAACGGCGCACGGGCTACCGCTACCGCCTGCTGGAATCGCAGACGCCCAAAGACATCAAGGTCGGCGCGGTCTTGCAGATCAACCTGAGCCTGACCAACGACGGTTTCGGAACCCTCTACAATCCCCGAGCGCTCGAGATCGTGCTGCGCGAGAAAACCACCAGCCAGGAAACCCGTCTCGCGGTCAACCCGCCGGAGGACGTGCGGCTGTTTCTGCCCGCGCCTGGCCAGACGAAAGCCCTGAACCTGAGCGCGACGGTTCCCGCGAGCCTTCCGCCCGGTCAGTACGACGTGTTCCTCAACCTGCCCGACCCGGCCCCCGGCCTCCTGAAACGTCCCGAGTACAGCGTCCGCTTGGCCAACCAGGGCGTCTGGGAAGCCAGCACGGGCTTGAACGCGCTTGGCGCAACGCTCGAGGTCAAGCCGTGAGGGAAGGAACCATGCCAGACCATTTTATCGGTTCGAGGCTTCGCGTCGCTTTCGTGGTGGTCTTCACGATGATTTGCAGCGCGTGTACGCAAGGCACGACCAAAATGCCCGCAGATCCCCCGAGTACCAGTTACGTCAAAGGCAGCGGCTACGCCAGGGCTTTGCAGCTCGGCTTTTACTTCTTCGAGGCTCAACAATCGGGTTCGCTCTCAGCGACCAACCGCGTACCCTGGCGCGGCCCGGCCCATCTGGACGATGGCAAAGACGTGGGACGCGATCTGTCTGGGGGTTGGTACGACGCGGGCGACTTGTGGAAATCAAATTCCACGATGGCTTTTTCCGCGAGCATGTTGGCCTGGTCCGCCGTGCAGTTTCCAGAAGCGTACGACCGAACCGGGCAATGGGAAGAACTGCGCGATAGCCTCAAGCACGTCAACGATTACTTTCTGCGCTGCATCGTCGATCCCGCCCCGGATGATCTCCAGAATTTTGGTGGGTTTGAGCTTTACGTCGACGTGGGTGGAACCTACACGGACGCTTCCGGCAATGAACAACCCGAACCATCCGTTCACAGCATGTGGGCCGCACCGGAAGTCACGGACGGTTTCACGCTGCGCGAAGCCACCAAGGTCAACACCGAGATCGCTGGGCCCGACGTGGCGGCGGCCATGAGCGCGGCAATGGCCTCGAGCGCGCTGGTGTTTGCTGAACGCGGCCAGGCCGACTACGCGCGGATTCTGCTGCGACGCGCCCGCAAACTTTTTGCGTACGCCGACCGCTATCCTTTCGGAGCCAAAGAACGCGGACTGACCATCAATGATCAACTCCCGGTGATTGACCCCAGGGGCAAGGTGCGCCCGCTGGGTTATCGCAGCGCAAAGGCCGCAGACGAACAGCTTTTCGCGTCGGCCTGGCTGTACAAGGCCGAACTCGCTCTGGGTGGTGGGCAGGCTCGGGCCGATCTTTATTTCAACTGGGCTAAAACCTTCATCAGCAATCCGTCGGATCATCCTGAGGGTAAAAACAACGTGGCTGGTGGGTACGAAAACCTGAGCAGCTTCCTGGGTTGGTGGGCTGATCCATCGCCCACGTCCTACGCCAGTCCCGCCGCGCTTTTGTGGCTGATGAAACGCCCGAACGACTTCGCACAACTCGAGTCTTCGCTCTACGTTCCCAACCCGACCGACAAGTACGACGCCGGGCTTTTCGATGCGTGGTTGAACAACTCGGTGGGCGAACACTTGAAAACCCCCGGCGGGTTGAGCTACCGGATCTGGTGGGGTGACGGCATCCTGCTCTCGAGAAACATGCACACCAGCTTCATGGCGATGGTGTACAGCAGTTGGACTTCGGACGCTGACCGGAAAAACAAACTGTACGCGTGGGCCAAAAAGCAAATGGATTACGCGCTGGGCCAAAACCCGTTGGGACTGAGCTACCTGATCGGGTACGGCAATCGCTGGCCAGAGCGTCCGCTTCACGGCAGTGCGAGCGGCTTCTGGTCGGGTGGTGAAAACGCCAATAAAAATTGTGCGTGCTACCAAACGAAATCCAGACACACGCTGTACGGCGCGTTGGTCGCTGGACCCAAAAATGATGACCGTTTTCCCGACGACTGGACGGATTTCGAGCACAGCGAACCCACGATTTACGCCAGTGCGAGCATGGTTGGTGCGCTGGCGGCGCTGATCTCGAGGGAAACCAACCCTGGTACGACGGATAGCGTGTTACCGCCTCCAGACGACGCCAAACGCGACACGAGTCTGGACTGGCTCACGACGGATCGCGAATTTTTCGGTGAGGTGAAGCTGGTGTCACGAACTGCCAGTCAGGTGAAGCTCGAGACTTTGATCAATAACCGCAGCCGCTGGTTTCCGCGCGTTACGGATAAACTTTCGATGCGTTTTTTTGTCACGCTTTCGGCGGGCACAAACCCGAGCGATATCGCAGTCAATCTCGTCTCGAGCGAGGGTGCGATCTTGAAACCTTTGCGGCAATGGTCCGGCCAAACGTATTTTTTTGATCTGGATTTCACGGGTCAGCGGATCCTGCCCTCGTTCATTTATCGGGCCAACACCCGTCCCGGCAAAGGGAACGTCATCACGGATTCGTTGTATCGGCGCGGGGCCAGCCTGGGAATCGATATCGCCTCCGGGAAGGGCTTGGATCTGAATGCGGGGTCGCTCGAGGGACTCGACTCGAGGATGCAGATTCGCCCAAAGGTCGCTGTTTACGACGCTGGGCGGCTGGTCGGCGGGGAAGAGGTTGCCAAGTGACGACATCGATCCCGCGGCTTTCGTTGCGGGAAATGCGGGCGCTTCTCGAAGCCAAGCCGCACCTTCGGAAGTCTCGAGGTTGAATTTTCAGGGGTCGAAAAGCGTGCGGGTGCAGGATCATCCCCTACCGTCCCGAACGCATTTTTGAAGTCGTAAAAACGTTGTGCTGGACGATGTTCTTTGGAGGCCAAGATGAACAGGATTTTCTTGACCGTGCTGCTCGCCCTGGGTTTGACGGCTTGCCTCGCCCCGTCCTCGCGCCCAGCGCCCTCGAGCCCGCCGCCCGCATCCCCGCCGCCCGCCAGCCAGGGCACCAGGAAACTGATCGAGTTGGGTTGGGATCAACCGCAACCGTGGTTCTTGAAGCAGAACTTGGCCGCGTTTGAATCGAAAGGCTTCGATGGTGTCGTGGTCGAACCGAGCTTCAGCACGAACATCTTCAACAAGAAGCCCTACAGCGATGCGGACGTGGCCCGCGACCGCACGGATCTGGAAGCTGCGAAATCTGCCAAACTGACCCAGAATTTCTTGCGGATGGATTCGCGGCTCGAGCCGGGCTGGAGCTGGTTTTCAAATGCGGATTGGGCGGTGACAGAAACGAACGCTCGAAGCTTCGCGCGATTGGCGAAAGCGGGGGGTTTCCGGGGCGTGCTGTTCGACACTGAACCTTACGGTCAGAACCCATGGGCGTACTCGAGTGCGCTCTATCCGGGCAAGAGCTTCGCGCAGGTCGGTGCGGTCGTTCGAACCAGGGGCGCGAGCTTCATGCGCGCCTTGCAAATGGAAATGCCGGACGTGCGCGTGCTGACCCTGTTCTTCGTCGCCATCATGCGAGCCGATGTCGAGGCGGGCGAACTCGAGCAATCCGGCAACGCGCTCTTGCTGGCGTTTTCAAATGGCATGCTGGACGCGATCGGGCCGGACGCGCAGATCATTGATGGCAACGAGTTGACGTACTACAACACCGACGCCCAGGAATTCGACGACAAGGCCAGGTTCATCCGCGATGCCGCCAGGATCGTCGCGCCCGAGAATCGCGCCAAATATGCCGCCCAGGTCAAGGTGGCGAGCGCCGCCTTCGTGGACGGCGTTCTGGATCTTTACAAAAGCCCGCGCTTTTTCGGGTACTACATGAATTCCGACGCGGATCGCTTGAAGCTTTTTGAGCACAACATCTATCACGGCCTGCGCACGTCGGATGAATTCGTGTGGGTGTACTCCGAAAACCCGGACTGGTGGAATCGCAGGGGCAAGGGTGTCCAGATTCCGGCGGGTCTCGAGGAGGCGATCAATCGTGCCAAGGCGAACATCAAAGCCGGAAAGCCGCTCGGGTTCGACGTGAGCGGCATCGTCAATGCCGCCAAAACGAAATTTGATGCGAAGGTCAACGTCGGCGGCACGATTCGGGGCAATGGCCGGAGCCTGAGCGGGATCAAAATGCTTTCCGGCATCGAGTACAACGGGCAGGAAGTCGCCTGCGTCACCTGGGGCGAGACCGCCGACGCGATCAATTACGGTTGTACGCTGCCCGGATCGTCCTGGGCGGGCACGATCACGCCGACGCTCTCCGGCAAGACTTTCGACCCGCCGAACCGCGCGTATTCGGGCCTGACCAAAGATCGCTGGTCGGAAGATTACAGCCTCAAACCCTGAGTCTAAATCTCGAGAGCATCGTCCAGCACGTATTCTGTTTTTTGCGTGCTGGACGGTGCTCCTGTGTTCACCTCCTCGAGAAAACGCCTCGCGTTCGAGTTCGCGCCGTATGTGACTTGGGATGCACTCGTTCCCACGTTGTTCACGAGCTTTATCACCATCGCTCAGATTCGGTGGTCTATCGTGACGTGGGGGACAATATGGACGATCTCGACGCCAGACCGATGGATCGCCGTCAACTCTTGCGCTGGGGCAGCGCGCTCCTGGGTACGGGCCTCGTGGCGGGTTCCGTCCGGGCGGATCGTTTGGAGCCCGGCGCGCTCGAGAATGCGCCGGCGTCGTTGCCGGACTGGGCGCAGGCCGTGGGCACGCGCGGCAAGCCGACGCTGCCACCGCTGGAGGTGATCGCGCTCAACCGGCTCGCCTTCGGGCCGCGACCGGGCGACCTGGCGGCCTGGCGAGCGCTGCCCGGCAAGGATGCGCCGCAGAAACTTCGCGCCCACCTCGAGGCGCAACTCGACCCGAACAGCATCGATGACGCCGACTGCGACGAACGCCTGAAAGCCATGGGTTTCAAAACCCTTCAAAAACCGCTCGATCAGGTCTGGCTGGATCACCACGTCAACCGCAACCAGGACGATTACGCCACCGCCGTGCTGCCCGCCCAGGAAACGCGCCTGGCGACGTTGACGCGCATGACTTACAGCAAACGCCAGCTTCAGGAAGTGCTAATCGATTTCTGGCACAACCATTTCAACACCACGCCCGAACGCGACGACCGCATCGCCACGGTCTTCGCATCCTATGACCGCGACGTGATCCGCAAGCACGCGCTCGGGAACTTCCGAGAGATGCTCGGCGCGGTTGCCAAGCACCCGGCGATGCTGTACTACCTGGACAACGCCAGCAACACGCGCGCTGGCCCGAACGAGAACTACGCCCGCGAACTGTTCGAGTTGCACACCATGGGCGCAGAAAATTACCTGGGCGTCAAACGCCAGACTGAGGTGCCCGGCTTCGACAGGCGCGCACCTGTGGGCTACGTGGACGACGATGTCTATGAAGCTTGCCGCTGTTTCACCGGCTGGCGCGTCAACGACAACACCGACGAATCCAACATGAAAAACACGGGCCTGTTCACGTTCTACGTGCCCACCCACGACCGCTTCCAGAAGACCGTGCTGGGAATGTACCTGCGCTCCGACGGCGGCTTCAACGATGGTGTGAGCGTGCTGGACGCGTTGGCGGCGCACCCTGGAACGGCGCGGTTCATCGCGCGCAAACTCTGCCGACGCCTGGTTTCCGACAACCCGCCGGACAGCCTGGTTCAGGAGGCTGCCCGCGTCTTCCGCGAGCAGGCCAGAGCGCCCGATCAACTCAAGCAGGTCGTG
>CAXTKV010000029.1:20746-35176 GCA_964244895.1 uncultured Deinococcales bacterium | reverse complement strand
CGTGCCTTTCGCATCTCAGGCCTTCGGCGCGGGCGACCTGGCTGCCGGTGGACGCTTCCTGCGCGATCACCTGTGGCTGGCGTTGTTCCTGAGCGCCGCCGTGCCCGTGTACTTCCTGATTTTTGATCCCGTGATCCGCGCCACCGGAGCGAGTGAACCCGTCTACCGCGCCGCGCTCGAGTTCGCGCGGATTCGCACCTTTGAAATTCCGTTCGCGCTGGCCTCGACCGCGTTGCTGGGATTCCTGGTCAGCCAGGGCGATTCCAGAACCCCGATGCTGATCACCTGGGGCATGGTGATTCTGAACATCTGCCTGAACGTCGTGCTGGTCTTCGGTTACCTGGGCTTCCCGGCGATGGGCTTGCGCGGTTCCGCCATCGGGACGGTCGCGTCCATCGCCCTCGGATCGGGTGCAGCGGCCTTGATCGTGCTGTCGCGCGCCAACCGCCGGAAGTACGCCATCACCTTCGCCCTGCCGAAGATCGCCGAACTGACGCGATTGTTGCGCGTCGGATTGCCGCTCGGGCTTCTTGAATTCATCGAGGTCGCAGCCTTCACCGCCTTCCTGGCGCTCACCGCGCGGCTCGGCACCAACGAACTGGCCGCCAGCCAGATCGCCAACCAGATTTCATCCCTGGCCTTCATGCCCGGCTTCGGGTTGTCCACCGCCGCGTCCTCGCTCGTGGGGCGCTTCATCGGCGCTCGAGAACTCGAATTCGCGCGCCGCACCGGGTACGCCGGAACGTGGTTGTGCATGGCCTGGATGGGCGTGGTCGGCATCGGCTTCTGGGTGCTGTCCGAACCGTTGATGGGCGCTTTCACCGCCGACCCGGATCTGATCCGCCTCGGCTCGAGCCTGCTGCGCTTGATGGCCTTCTACCAGCTTTTCGACGCCGCCAACATCGTTTTTCGTGGCTCGCTGATCGGCGCTGGCGACACGCGCTTCACCGCACTGATGACGCTCTTGCTGGCCTGGACGGTGATGGTCGGCGGCGGTTACGCGTTGGCGTTCGTGTTCCACCTCGGGTTGATCGGTGCGTGGTTGGGGCCGTTCGTGTACCTGGCGATCATGGCGGTGATCTACTGGCAGCGCTGGCGTTCCGGCGTGTGGATGAACAACGTGCTTTGAAGCGGTCAGAACAGCAGTTAGGGGTCAGAGGGAAAAGCGAAATGCTCCTGAACGGTGGCTCGAGCAGCGGGTCTCAAGCTGAGAACACCGTCCAGCACGCAAAAATTGAGTCTCGAGAAAGCGTGTCCTGGACGGTGCTCGTTGAAGATAAAGGATTGAAGACTCGGGTCGAGTCTCGAGAATTTCGGGAAGGCTGATGTTCCAGGTTGAATCTCGAGGGGTCGTTACCGCACGAGGGCGAACACGAGGTTCGCCTCTACGACCTGCGCCAGCAATCTTCCTTGACTGGACTTCCTGCAACAGTCAGTCTCGAGAACGGGCTCACGCGAGGGCAACCATCAAGGTTGCCCCTACAGGACGGGGTGTTGTAGGGGTAGGGGCTTGTCCTTACCCTTCCCTCGAGACGTTTCCGACCGGTCTACTTCTGACCAGTCTCGACCGCCTTACAACACGGCCTGGTGGCGCTCGAAGAAGGCTTTCCATTCCGGCACGCCAGCCAGGAGCGCGTCCACGCCGCGTTGCTTGAGCGCCAGCCGCGCGGCCAGCATCGCGGCTTCGACCTCGAGTTCGGAGATGGCGCGGGCAAAATTGCGAACCCGAGCGGGCGTGATTTTGGCGGCCAGCGCGCTCACCAGGGAACTGGAGTACGCGTACACCACGTCGGGACGCTCGGAAAGTTTGGGCAGCCCGCGAGGCAACACGCCGCGTTCCAGCACGTTTTCCACGTCCGGCACGAAAGCGGCCAGTTTCAAGAAAGCCGTGAAGGCGCGCGCCGCACCGTCGCCCAGCACGCCAGCCAGCGCGGGCTCGAGATCCAACGAATCCAGATCGCCATCGAATGCCTTCAGCACGGTGCTGGCCATCGCCCAGGTTCTCGGGTTCGGGTGGTGCGGGGAATTTTCCAGCGGCTGATGCAGGAGCTGCGGGTTGCGGCTCAGGAAGGCCGCGACCATCGGATGCACGCCGCGCTCGAGCCCGAACTGCAGAAATTCATCCAGGTCGGCCCGCACCTCCAACCGCAGCAAACGCGTCGCCAGGGCAGGGGAGAGCGGGTGCGTCCAGCCGTCCTCCAGGCGGTTGCCCGTGGCGATCACGCGCCAGCCGTCCGGCAGTTTGTATCGCCAGCCGACGCGCCGATCCAGCAGCAACTGGTAGAGCGCGACCTGAATCGCGGGCGGCGCGGACGCGAGTTCCTCGAGCACCAGCACCCCGGATGTGCCTTCAAGCGGCAGGAATTCCGGCAGGAAATACGTCGTGCGCCCGGTGTCACGTTCCAGCGCCGGAAGGCCGATCAGGTCGGGCGGCGTCAGGTACGCGGCTCGCACGTCGGTCACGTCCAAGCCCAGCTTTTGCGCGACCTGATGCACCACGCTGGACTTGCCCACGCCGGGCGGCCCTTCCAGGTACACGGGCGGCGCATCTGTTCCTGCGTTCAGCAATCGCTCCAGGATGCGGGCGGCCTGGTTCGGCGTGACGTTCACGATTGGCAGAATATCGGGTTGCAGGTGGGACGAATGGCGCTCGAGGCATGAATCGCGTTCTCGGGGTTGGAACTGATTGCGTTCTCGAGGAGGGGCTCGAAAGTCTGGATGACCCGTCTCGTGTGCCCTAAAAAGTGGCATCCAAAATGGTATTCGCGTTGCCCTGAATCGAGAGACCGTCCGGGGCGCAATACTTCACGATCGTTCTCGAATCGTGCGTCTCGAGCGCGCGCTTTTGGTCATTGCAAAACATATTCCTGACAGGGAGGTGCTATTTTAAAAGCAGAAATACTTTGGGAGGTGGTTCCTTGCTCGACCTGGGAAACGCAGCCAATCGGAACGGGGCTCCTGCGAAGACAACCTTCGCGCCTACAGGAGCCCCGTGATTCTTTTCCTGTCCTCGATCAAGATGCGCAAAAGGCACTGGCGACGGACTCGGCACAGCGGTATCCCCAGGTGGCGCAAGCATCGGTAAAAGCCGTTCGTGTTTACCCAAGAACACCGTTCTGCTCATAGGACGACACCTCACGGGCTATTCGCGCTTCTTGCTCATAGGACAGCACCTCACGGGCTATTCGCGCTTCTTGCTCATAGGACAGCACCTCACGGGCTATTCGCGCTTCAGCACGCATTCTAGGATTCGCGTGCTGGACGGTGCTCCTTTTCCTCGAGCCGCAGTCGAGGCCGTCAGGCTCGAGCATTCACCTCGAGCATCACACGGAAATCTCGACCACAAAGACGGGATTGCCTAAAGAAATCCCGTTTGAGACGTGCTGAACGGCAGAATTGTGAACTGCCGGGCTGAGCCTATTGTCGCGTGTGCTAGCCTACCCCGGTGAACGGGACGCTGGATGGCGTTCCAGCGCCAGCATTAGACGGTCTCGCGCATTCGGAGGGCAGGCTTTTGTCCAAGACATTGATCATCGTGGAATCGCCCGCCAAGGCGAAAACCATCTCGAAGTTCCTGGGGCGCGATTACGTCGTCGAATCCAGCATCGGTCACATCCGCGATCTGCCGCGCAACGCCGAGGAAATTCCGGCCAAGTACAAGGATCAATCCTGGGCGCGATTGGGATTGGACGTGGATCACGGGTTCGCGCCGTTGTACATCGTGCCTGCGGATAAGCGCCAGCAGATCGCCAAGTTGCGCGCGCTCGTCAAGGATGCCAGCGAGGTCGTTCTGGCGACCGACGAGGATCGCGAGGGCGAGGCCATCGCCTGGCACCTGGCGGACGAACTCAAACCCAAGGTTCCGGTCAAGCGCATGGTCTTCCACGAGATCACCAAGGAAGCCATCCAGGCCGCTATTTTGAACCCGCGATCTATAGACGAAAACCTGGTGCAGGCCCAGGAGACGCGCCGCGCGCTGGATCGCTTGTACGGCTACGAGGTTTCCCCGGTGCTGTGGAAGAAAGTGCGCACGGGCCTGTCCGCCGGTCGCGTGCAATCCGTGGCGACCCGCTTGCTGGTGCAGCGCGAGCGCGACCGCATGGCTTTCGTGCCCGCCGACTGGTGGGATCTGGAAGGCACGTTCCTGACGAAATCCAAGGAAACCTTCCAGGCTGGACTGGTGGAACTCGAGGGTAAACGTCTGGCGACGGGCAAGGATTTCGACACGCTCGGCAAGTTCATCGGCGAAGGCAAGGTCGTCCGACTGAACGAAGAAGAATCTCGAGACCTGGCGGCGGCGTTGGCGGGCGCAGATTTCAAGGTGCTGTCCACTGAAGAAAAACCCTTCACCCAGCGCCCGTACGCTCCTTTTATTACGTCCACGCTGCAACAGGAGGGCAACCGCAAGCTCAACTTCGGCGCGCAACGCACCATGCGCACCGCGCAGAGGCTCTACGAGGGCGGTTACATCACCTACATGCGCACCGACTCGACCACCTTATCCAGCGAGGCGATCAACGCGGCCCGTACGCAGGTCAAGGACCTGTACGGCGAGGCGTTCCTCTCGCCCAGCCCGCGCCAGTACAGCAACAAGGTCAAGAATGCCCAGGAAGCGCACGAAGCCATCCGCCCAGCCGGGGACAGCTTTCGCACGCCGCAGCAACTCCGCGCGGAACTGGGCGACGACGAGTACAAGCTTTACGACCTGATCTGGAAGCGCACGATCGCATCCCAGATGGCGGACGCGCGCGGCAAGCGCCTTTCGGTGCGCATCGCGGGCCAGTCGAAGGACAACCGCGCAGCCGTTTTTTCCGCGAGCGGCAAGACCATCGAATTTCCCGGCTTTCTGCGCGCCTACGTCGAAGGTTCCGACGACCCCGAGGCCGCCCTGGAAGACCGCGAAGTGATCCTGCCCGCTATGCGCGAGGGCGATGGCATCACCGACCGCGCGCTCGAGCCCAAAGGCCACAGCACGCAAGCCCCGGCGCGCTTCACGGAAGCGTCCCTGGTGCAGGGACTCGAGGAAAAAGGCATCGGCAGGCCCAGCACCTACGCCAGCATCATCCAGACGATCCAGGATCGCGGTTACGTCGTCAAGCGCGGGTCTGCGCTGGTGCCGACCTTCACGGCTTTTTCCACGATCACGCTCTTGGAAAAGCACTTCGGCAAGCTGGTCGATTACGGCTTCACCGCGCAGATGGAAGAAGACCTGGACGAGATTTCCAGGGGAACCGCCAAGCGCACACCGTACCTGAACCACTTTTACTTCGGTGAAACCGCCGAACCTGGCCTGAAACCCATGATCGAGACGCGCCTCGAGACGATCGACGCCCGCGAGGTCGCCACGATCCCGGTGCCACGGCTGGTCGGCAGCGGCATCGAGGTGCGCGTCGGACGCTACGGCGTGTTCATGCAGCGCGGCGAGGGCGCGAAGGGCAACATCCCCGACGACCTCGCGCCGGACGAACTGACGCTGGAAAAAGCCGAGGAACTCCTGGAGGCTCGCGCGTCCGAGCACGTCATCGGCACCGATCCCGCGACGCAACTCCAGATCTATGCGAAATCCGGTCGCTTCGGGCCTTACGTGGCCTTGGGCGAAGTCGGTCAGGCTGGCGCGAAAAACGCCAGCCTCTTGCCCGGCGATAAGCTCGAGGATCTGACCCTGGAGCGCGCGCTGCAACTCCTGTCCTTGCCGAGAGAAGTCGGACAGATCGACGGCGAGGAAGTCTGGGCCTACAACGGCAAGTTCGGGCCATACATCAAAAAGGGCGCGCAGGATGGCAAGGGCGACTCGCGCAGCCTGACCAGCCACGATCAACTCTTCACCATCACGATCGACGAAGCCAAAGACGTGTTCGCGCAACCCAAAACGCGCGGACGCAACCAGCCCAAACCCCCGATGGGCATCTACGAATACCCCGACCGCAAACCGATCGAACTGCGTGACGGTCGCTTCGGGCCGTACCTGACGGACGGCGAGATGAACGCCTGGTTGCGCGCCAACGACAACGTCACCGGCATGACCGCCGAACGCGCCCGCGACCTGATGGACGAGCGCGGCAAGCCACCGAAAGCCAAAACCGGCGAGAAGAAGACCACGGCTCGAGCCACCAAACCCGCCGCCAAGACGGTCTCGAAAGCTGGAACCGGCGCGAAGAAACCCGGCAGCAAACCCGCCAACGCGCGCAAACGCACGGCCACGAAAACCGCCAAGACTACGAAACTGGCCAAGACCGCCAAAGCCGCCAAAACCTCATCCGAGAAACCGCTCTGGAGCGACCTCGAGCCTTTCGCCACGCAGTTCGACCCGACGACCGCGCAACTGCTGAAGCTGGTCAACGGGCAGGGCATCAAGATGGCGGAAGCCGCCACGACCCTGCGGATCACGCCCGAAGACGCGATGGCCCGCTACCGCGCCTCGAACTTCAAGCTCTACAGCCTGTACCGGAAAGCTCGCGCTTCGGCCTGAAGACCGTTCGGAGCGCCCTTGAGCAGCGCTGCTCGAGGGCGCTCTCGTTTTGGGCGCGGGCGAATCCTTCGACTGTCATCCTGAGTGCAGCGAAGGATCTTTCGCCATCCGTCGCTCGAGCGTGCCGAAACGAAAATGTTCGCCGTCTCGAGCGTATTGAATCGGAATGGTTTCGGAGCATCGCAAAAATCGCGTACTCGAGAACACCGTCCAGGACGCATCCTCTAAACCGTGTGCTGGACGGTGTTCCCTGATATGGCTCGCGTCAACTACCCCATTTTGCGGATGCAGATGTGGGCGTGAGACGACTAGATTCGGTTGCGAGCGCCGCGATTCCGACACTCGCGTGAACAACCTGGGGAGTATTCGACAATGAACGAAATCCATACCGTGCTCGAGACCCGAAGGCTCGCCCTCAGACGGCTCAGGATGGACGATCTGGAAGCGCTGTCTGCGCTGTACCGCGACGAGGAAGTCCGGCGGTATTTTCCCGAAGGCGTCCTGAGCCTCGAAGAAACCCGGCGGGAACTCGAGTGGTTCATAGACGCCCATCCTCCGCACCCGGAGCTGGGTCTCTGGGCGACCATCGAGAAAGAAACGGGCGCGTTCATCGGTCGCTGTGGCCTGCTGCCCTGGGAGATCGAGGGTCGTCACGAGGTCGAGGTGGCGTACCTGCTGGACAAGCGTTACTGGGGCCAGGGCCTGGCGACGGAAGCGGCGCGGGCCATCGTGCGGTATGGGTTTGAACGGTTGAACCTCGAGCGCCTGATCGCGCTGATCGACCCGGAGAACCTGGCCTCGCGCCGGGTCGCGGAACGGATCGGCATGAGCTTAGAAAAAGAAGTCGAAGGCATCGGCGGTGACGGCATCCCGACGCTGATCTACTCGATTGCGCGAGAAGCAACGAGCGTGAACTGACGTTGAAGCTCGAGGCGGTTGGGCATCGCGCGTTCGAGGCTGTGAACGATGTCGCTTGGATTGATGCGCGCTCGAGCCCAATCTGCGAACGCGCAACGAACTCGAGAACACCGTCCAGCACGCAGATTATGGAACACGTGCTGGACGGTGTTCTCTTCATGCCGCACGAGCCGGAGCATGCGAAAAACCGTTCTGCGCTTGCCGCTTCGGCGTGACCCTTCTCTGACACGCGGCTGTTACTGATACTCGCGTATTCATTGGAGGCTGGTGTGCATTACGCATTGCAGGTCAACGGTCTGGACAACGCGTACATCAAGGAATTCGGCTGCGGTTGCGCGCGCTGCGCCAGACGAACCCGAGGCGCGAACACGTCCGTGTCGTTGATCGGTCGGGACATTCAGGGCCGGGTGGCCTTGCACGTGCTGTTCGACGCGGGTTCCGGCGTGACGGACAGCCTGCTGCAATCCGCGGCGCTGCTCGAGGAACCGCGCCTGGACGCGGTGGTTTTGACGCACTGGCATTCGGATCACACCTCCGAACTGACGCGCCTCAGCACGACCTGGGCGCGATCCCGCAGGCGGCGCGGTGAGCCGGTGACGCCCGTGCCCGTCTGGTGCCGCTCGGGCAGTGCGGCCTGGCTGGAGCGGCAGTACCCGCACCTGCACACGGCTGGGCTCGAGCTGCGCGCCTTCGGTGCGGCGGAACCCAAAGGAACGATGCTCGAGCCGATCCCGGTCGCGCCGGGTTTGAGCCTGACGCCGATCTCGACATCGCACTACACGGCTGACGTGCACCCGGAACGCGCGGGTGAACCGCACCCGTGCTGCGCGGGCTACATTATGGAAGCGCCGGGGTTCAAGGTGGCGTTCTTGTGGGATCTGGACGCGACCAACCTGTGGCTGGAAAAACCAGAAGAGCACCAACAGCAAACCGTCCAGCGGCTTCAGGGCGCGGATCACGTTTTCTTCGACTCGAACACCTGGGCGTACCACACGAACCCGGATGGTCGGCCCGCCAGCCACGCCTCGTTTGGGCTGGTGCAGGGCTTCGCGCGAGCCTTGAATCCCAAGCACACCTGGCTGGTTCACCTGAGCGGCCACGAGGACGAGCCCGGCGCGGGTTTCGGCTGGGAAGATGCGCACTGGCAAGGCGAAGCGCAGCGCGTCTGGCTCGAGCGCGACCTGCCCGGCGACGTGCGCGTGCCCGCCATCGGTGAAACCATCGAACTCGAGTAACCTTGTGCAAAACGGAGCGAACGTGATCGGGGAAAAACTACCGGAAGTGCTGGCGCAAAAACTTCAGGCCAAAGACTGGATTCGCACCGCGCACCGGGGCGCGCCGCAGGTCGCGCCCGGCAATTCCGCGCGGGCGATCGAGGCCGCCGCGCAGATCGGCGTGGACCTGATCGAAATTGACGTGCACGCCACCCGAGATGGCAGCATCGTGCTCTGGCACGATGCCGAAATGACCGACGCGGACGGTGCGGAACGCCTGATCGCGCACTCGAGCCTGGAGGAGCTTCAGGCCATCGACATCGGCGATGGGCAGCGCGTGATCGATCTGGCGCAGGCCATCGAGATCGTGCGCGGTCGGGCTGGGCTGATGATTGACCTCAAGGCCGATTCGCTCGAGGTGCCGATCACCCGGATCGTGCGCGACCAGCAATTCGATCCCGTGATCGTCTGCGGCGGCTACTGGCGCAGCCTGCGCGAGATCAGGCGGCTGGCACCCGGCATCGGCACGTCGCTGACCCTGAGCGGCCACTGGAAGACCGCCTACGGCATCGCGGACGAATCCCAGATCGACACGGACGCCGTGACGGTGGACGGACGGTTGCTCGAGCCCGGATTGATGTCGCGGCTGCACGCGCACGGGCTGGCGGTGCTGGCCTGGACGATAGATCGCCCACAGGACATGCACGCCTGCCTGGACTTGGGCGCGGACGGCCTGACCAGCAACCGTCCCGATCTGTTCGCGGAGGTGGCGCGCGCCCGAGCCGCGAAGCCAGAGACGGGCGCGCCGGACGTGCCGAAACTCGAGGTGAAGTCGTGACGGAACCCGAATTGATCGCCGAATTTCGCGGTCGCGTCGCGCCCGCGACGACCCAGGCGTATTTCGATCACGAATTTACCGTCCCGGACGGTGTAAAACGTTTGCGCGCGACGTTGCGCTACCGCAAGGATGGCGTCTGCCAGTTGTACCTGCACGTCTTCGGCCCGGACGGTTATCGGGGCTCGAGGATGCTGCCCGGAGCCATCGGCGAGATCGCGCCGGAACTGGAATTCGGGGAAAACTTCGCCAGCCTGGGTGCCATCGCCGGGCCGATCACGCCGGGCGCGTGGCGGGTGCAACTCTCGCTCGAGCGCACCGAACACGAGGCGGATTATTCGGTCACCATCGAGGCGAGCCGCGCATCGGATCAAAGCGCGAAGCTCGAGCCAGCCGCCCGAGCCGCCAGCAACGGTCGGGCTGGCGCGGGCTGGTATCGCGGCGAGTTGCACAGCCACAGCCACCACAGCGACGGCAAGGCCAGCGTCCAGGATGTCGTGCGCGCCGCGCGGCGTTACGGCCTGGATTTTCTGGCGCTGACCGATCACTTCACGACCGCCGGATGGCCCGAACTCGAGGCGCTCAGCGATGAACAGCTCTGCCTGATGCGCGGGCTCGAGTTGACGGGTCACGCGGGGCACGCCAACATGCACGGCCTGGAGACGTGGGTCAACCCGTTCGTGGACGACCCGTCCGGTACGGGGCCATCCGGCGGCTGGACCATCAACGACGCCGCCCGTCAAACCCGAGAGCAGGGCGGGTTGTTCTGCGTTAACCACGCTTTCGCGCTCGATCTGGGCTGGCGCTATCACGACTTCGACTGGGCGAACGCCGATTCTATGGAGGTCTACCACCACCTCGAAGGCGAGGGCAACACCTCGCAACTCGGGCTGTGGGACAGCCTGCTGCGCGCGGGGCATCGCATCACGGGCGTCGCCGGGACGGACTCGCACGATCCCTTCGCGGGACGCCACAGGCTCGGGCAGGTCTTCACGGTGGTTCACGCCGAATCCCTGGAGCCGCACGCGATCATCGAGGGTCTGCGGCGCGGTCGAGCTTACGTCTCGCTCGGGCCGAAGGTCGCGTTCGAGGCCGTCTCGGGCAGCACCCGCGCGGGCATCGGTGACGAACTGGTCGCGGATTCGGAGGTGCGCTTCGAGATCGGCCTCGAGCACCTGGCGCACCCGGCGCGCGCCATCCTGATGAAGAACGGGTTTTACCACAAACACTTCGACGTTCCAGCCGGCCTCGAGCCTCGCGTCCTGACCTGCGTCGACGCGCCCGGACGCGCCGACGCCTACTACCGACTCGAGGTCTTCGCGCGACCCGCGCAGGTGATCGCGCCCGGTGCGGGGCGCGACTGGCAGCACACGCTGGCCTTGACCAACCCGATCTACGTTCCCGCCCGCAGTTGAAGCGTTCCGCCTCGAGCCGTGTTCTGCGCCGAGAGGGAAGGGCGAACACAGGGTTCGCCCTTGCAGGAAACGGTTTTGTAGGGTGAACCCTTGAGGTTGTCCTCGTGCGGAACGATCCCTCGAGATCGCGCCTCAGGTGCGAGAGTTCGCTGCGCCCTTTGGAGAACACCGTCCAGCACGCGTTCTTAAAAGTGCGTCCTGGACGGTGTCCTCGAGATCGGATCAATCCCGCTCGCCCGAGATCGAGCCTTCTCTCACGAGCAAACGATGCGCTGACATTCGCGCCTTAGCCTCCCGCAATGGAACGCGGCCTGCCGATCACCTCCACGTCCAGTCCTCGACGATCCAGCCGACGCGACCGCGGCGAGTGGCTCGAGGGCGCGGTGCTCTTGCTGCCCGCCGTATTGCTGCTCTCGAGCTTCGTGGTCTGGCCCGCGCTGTCGGGCGCGCTTCTTTCGTTCCAGAAAGAAGACCTGTTCGGGCGCAGCCGCGAGTGGGCCGGGTTGACCAATTACCTGGAACTGGCCAACCGCCCCGAATTCTGGGCGAGCGTGCTGACGACCCTCAAATTCACGCTGGTCGTCGCGCCGCTCGAGTTGCTGCTGGGCCTGTGCGCGGCGTTGCTGGTCTGGCGGGCGTTCGCGGGCGTGAACTTTTTTCGCACGATCTTCTTTCTGACCACCGCCGTACCGACTTCGGTGGCGGCGGTCGCCTGGGGCTGGTTCCTGCACCCGATCGGCGGCTGGGCCAACCGGATCATCGGCGCGGTCGGGATCGGACCGCAGCCGTGGCTGACGGACGGCTCCTACGCCATCTGGACGCTCGGGGTGGTCACGGCCTGGGCGGGCGTGGGCTTCGTGGCGATCCTCTTGACGGCGGGCTTGCAGGGCATCTCTGAAGATTTGTACGAGGCCGCGCGATTGGATGGCGCGACCGGCTGGACGCAGTTCTGGAAGATCACGCTGCCGCTTTTATCGCCGACGCTTTTTCTGGTCGGGTTGCTGATCATGTTCCGCAGCCTGACGGCCTTCGGCCAAATTCACCTCCTCACGCGCGGCGGCCCCGCCGAAAGCACCTTCGTGTGGGTTTACCGCGTCTACCAGGACGCGTTCTTCAACTTCCGCTTCACTTACGCCGCCGCCGAGGGCTTCACGCTGTTCCTGGCGTTGTTGCTCTTGGCGGCGTTGCAATTCCGGTTCTTCGGGCGGAAGGTGCATTACGAATGATCTCGAGCCTGCCCGCGCCGTCGAACCGGAAGACCGTCAAGGCCTTGCGCCAGGTTCCGTTTTACCTGGTGACCAGCCTGTACGCGCTCTTGATCGTGCTGCCCTTGTTGACGCTTCTTTCCGCCAGTTTCCGCACGGACGCCGACCTCTACGCGCCGACCTTCTTCCCGCCGCACCCGACCCTCGACGGGTACATCGCGGCGTTGACCCATTACCCGCTCGGGCGGTACTTGTTGAACAGCTTGCTCGTCTCGAGCCTGATCACGCTGGGCGTGCTGATCACGTCGGCCACGGCAGGTTACGCGCTGGCGAGGGTCAAACTGCCGGCGCGCGAATTGATCTTCGGCGCGATCGTCGCCTTGCTGCTCGTGCCGGGCGAGATCACGTTCTTGCCGCTTTATCTGCACGTCAACAACCTGGGCTGGACGGACACCTACGGCGCGCTGGTCGTGCCGTTCCTGGCGAGCCCACTGGGGATTTTCCTGGTGCGCCAATTCATCAAGAGCCTGCCGCAGGATCTGTTCGACGCCGCCAAAATTGACGGCGCGGGCCACCTCAGAACCCTCTGGCACGTGGCCGTGCCGCTCTCGACTTCCGCGCTGGGCGCGCTGGCGGCGCTGACCTTTCTGGGCGCGTGGAACATGTACCTCTGGCCGCTCGTGACGACGCAATCCAAGGAGATGCAGACCGCGCAGATCGCCGTCAGCATGATCGTTTCCAACGAGGTCTCGCAGTGGAACGTGGTCGCGGCGGGCGCGATCCTGGTCTTGCTGCCCACACTGATCGCTTTCCTGGTCGCGCAGCGCGCCTTCGTCAGAGGGATCGCGCTCGGTGGCCTGAAAGGTTGAACTCGAGCGACATCAGACGCTCGGGTCGCAAGGGGGATGTATGAAAAAGATCCTGTTCGCAGGAGTTCTCGTCGCGTTGTCCGCTGCGCTCGCGCAGCAGACGGGCAAAACCACCATCGAGTTCTGGCATTCGATGGGTGGCGTGCTGGGCGAAGCCACCGAAGGTCTGGTCAAGCAGTTCAACGATTCGCAGTCCACGTACACGGTCAAGAGCACCTACGTCGGCAGCTACGACGACGGCATCAACAAGCTCCTGGCCGGATTGCGCGCCAACAAAGTCCCGAACGTGATTCAGGTCTACGACATCGGCTCGAGAACCATGGTCGATTCCGGCGCGATCGAACCCCTGGAGAACATCGCCAAGGCCAACGGTTTCGACCTCGACAAGTACGTGCCGCAACCGCGCAACTACTACACCGTGGATGGCAAGCTGAACGCCATGCCGTTCAATTCCTCCACGCCGCTGGTGTACTTCAACTCGGACGCGTTCCAGAAGGCGGGCGTCGAGTACCGCAACTCCTGGACGCTGGCCGACCTGGAAGCCGCCGCGCGCAAGCTGACCATCAAGGACGATTCCGGCAAGACCACGCGCTACGGCATCGCGATCGCGATCGATTCGTGGTTCGTCGAGCAGTTCTCCTACAACTCCGGCGAGTACTTCTGCAACAACGAGAACGGGCGCAAGGCTCGCGCCACGGAAGTCAACTTCACCAACCCGGCGGACGTGGCCTTCGTGGACTGGTGGGCGCGGTTGGTCAAGGACGGCGTGATGGCGAATGTCGGGCGCAACGGCGCGGACGCGCAGAGCAGCTTCGCGCAGGGTCAGGCCGCCATCACGGTGCAATCCACGGCGGGACTGACGGGCACGCTCAAGCTGGTCGGCGGCAAGTTCGCGGTGCGCACCGCGTTTTACCCGTACCTGAAGGAGCGCAACGGCGTGTCCATCGGCGGCGCGAGCCTCTACGCCCTCAAGGGTCAGGACGCGGATCAGTTGAAGGCGACCTGGGCCTTCGTCAACTTCTTGCTGCAACCCAAGCAGCAGGCCAACTGGCATCTCAAGACCGGGTACTTCCCCGTGATCAAGGGCGTGGTCGAAACCCCGGAAGTGCGTCAAGCGCACGTCAAGCAGCCGAACTTCACGACCACCATCCGCCAGCTCGAGACCAGCAAGGTCAACAACTACTCGGCGGGATGCTTGATGGGCGCCTTCCCGGAGATCCGTCAGTACGTGCAGGCGGCAGTCGAGGAGGCCATCAAGGGCAAGCCCGCAGCGGACGCCCTGAAGGACGCCAAGGTCAAGGCTGACGCCGCATTGGTGCGCTACAACTCCGCCATCAAGTAGATCGGATTCCCGAGAACACCGTCCTGGACGTGAGCCATGAATTGCGTCCTGGACGGTGTTCCCATGCAAAAAAGCCACATCTTGAGCCGTTCAAGAGGCGTGACTGATCGCTGATACTCGAGCGTTAGCTTCGCTCTGCTGGTGCAGACGACCACACGCTCTG
>CAXTKV010000029.1:0-20646 GCA_964244895.1 uncultured Deinococcales bacterium | reverse complement strand
CGCTCTGCTGGTGCAGACGACCACACGCTCTGTTGGTGCAGAAAGATCACAAACCCAGGAGGAACCCATGAAACGAAACGCGTGGCTTGCAGGGCTGGCGGTGACGCTCGCCGGAATCGCGGTCGTGGCGGCGCAAACATCGCCCGTGACGATCAACTTCTACTCGAGCGGCGATGTCAACGTCAAAAACCTCTGGGAGCAGAACCTGCTGCCGATGTACGAAAAGCAGAACCCGAACGTCAAGTTCAACCTGATTTTTTCCCAGTCCGGCGCGGGCAATCAGGCGACCTTCGACCGCATGGTGGCCGCCAAGAACGCCAAGCAGTACTCGGGCATCGATATCCTGGAAGGCCCCGTGCCGGACGCCGCCGACGCGGGCTTGCTGGTCAAGCTCGACAGCCTCAAGATCAACCGCGTGGCGCAAGTCGAACAGAACGTCTTCGCTCGGTTGAAGGGCTTCGGTCTGCCGTATCGCGGCTCGAGCGTCGTGCTGGCCTACGACAGCAGCAAAATTGCCAAACCGCCGACCACCCTCGAGGACCTGATCGCCTGGATCGAGAAGAACCCCGGTCAGTTCACGTACAACACGCCGGACACGGGCGGCAGCGGCAACGCCTTCGTGACCCGAATCATGCGCCTTGGCATCAGCGATGCCGACGCCAAGACCTTCGAGACGGGTTACGACGCCGCGCTGGTCAGCCAGTGGGACAAGGGCTTCGAGACGCTCAAAGGCATCCAGAAGAACCTCTACAACGGCGGTCAGAATTCCAAGAACAACGCCGAAACGATCCAACTGCTCGCCAAGGGCGCGATCCAGATGGGGCCGGTCTGGTCGGATCAGGGTTTGTCTGCGCTGGCGCAGGGCATCCTGCCGGAGAACATCAAGCTGACCCAGATCAAGCCGCCCTTCTCGGGCGGAAGCTCGTACCTGGGCGTCAGCGCGGACAGCCCCGTCAAGACGGAAGCCTACAAGTTCCTGAACTGGTTGCTGGATGCCCCGGCGCAGCGCGTGGTGGTCGAGAAGATGAACGGCTACCCCGGCGTGCGGATCGAATTCATGCCGCAGGACGTGCGCAAAAAATTCGCGCCCTTCGCCAAGAATTTCAGCTTCGGCTTCTCCTCGAAATTTGGCGCGGACATGAACCGCCTGTGGTACGAGAAGATCGCGGGCACGCCGCAACCCAAGCCCTGAACACCGCTCCAGACGATGTTCTGTGAATCTCGAGCGAGAGGCCGACTGCGTGAGCCAGACCTTTCCTGTTCTACAACCCGCCCGAGTACGGCGCGCGTCGCGCTGGAAGGAGCCCGTCACGGGGCTCCTTCTGGTGCTTCCACCGATCTTCGTGCTGGTGCTGCTGGTGGTCATTCCCGCCTTCGAAGCGCTGCGCTTCTCGCTCGGGCTGGTGCCGGAAGACAACCCGGCTTACGCCAACGGCCTGGGCGTGATCCGTTCCAGTACGCCCACGCTCGAGCCATTCCAGAAACTCTTCGCCACACCAGCCTTCGCGGGCAACTTCGCGCTGACGCTGCGCGTGTCGTTCATCAGCGTGGCGCTCTTGTTGCTCGTCAGCTACCCGCTGGCGCTGTCCGCCCGCTTCGGGCGCGGCGGGCTGGCCAGCGCCGTGCGGAACCTGTATTTACTGCCCATGTTCGTTCCGACGATCATCGCTACCTACGCGCTGATCACGTTTTTTGGCGACAAGGGCTGGCTCGAGAGCATCCTGGGCGTGGCGCACATCCCGTACAGATCCATCATCCGCCAGGAGGCGGGCATCGTGCTGGGTCACGTCTGGGTCGGGATTCCCTTCGCGGTGCTGATGATCTCGAGCGGACTCGAGGGCGTGTCCAACGAGAGTCTGGAGGCCGCCCGCGATCAGGGCGCGAACGCCTGGACGCTCTTCTGGCGGATCATCGCGCCGTTGAACATCACTCCGACGCTGATCGTGGCGACCTTCGGCTTCATCGGCGTGTTCGGCAGTTACACCGTGCCGTACATGCTCGGCCCGAGCGCACCGCAGATGCTGGGCGTGGCCATGGAACTGAACTTCGGCGCGTTCCGCCAACCGCAAACCGCGATCGTGATGGCCGTCATCAGCTTCGCCGCCTGCGCCGTCGCGGGCAGTTTGTACGTCTGGGCGACCACGCGCAACCGGAGGACGTGATGGATCGGGCTCGAGTCTTACAGGCGAAATCTCGAGCGGTCGTTCCCGCCCGAGGGCGAACACCTCACGTGCAACGTGCTGAAGTACGACGTTCGTTCCTGCACGACCCATGCGAGTGCGCAGATGGCTCGAGCATTCTCGGGAGCGCCGTCCTGGACGTATTCTCGAGAGTGCATGCTAGACGGTGTTCCTACGGTGCGGCCTCCAGAAACGTCGGGGTCGCGTGATGCGCTACGACTGGTTCCTGCGAAACCCGGCGATGGGGCGTTCGATCACGCTGATCGTGGTGGTGGCGCTGGCCGCGTTTTTGCTGCTGCCGCTCGTGACGCTGGGGTTGTGGGCGTTCGCGGCCAAGTGGTTCCCGCCCGCGCTGATCCCGCAAGAATTCGGTTTCAAATGGTGGGGCTGGATTCTCGAGAACACGAATCTTTCAAAAGCGGCCTACTGGAGCTTCACGACCGCGCCGATGGTGATGCTCTTGTCCGCGCTGATCTGCCTGCCCGCCGCTTACGCGTTCTCTCGGTTCGAGTTTCCGTTCAAACGCTTCTTGTACGTTTCCCTGCTGGCCTCGAACGCCTTCCCGAAATTGGGGCTCTACATCGCCATCGCGACCGTGTTCTTTCAGCTCGGGCTGATCGGCACCTTCTGGGGCGTGGTTTTCGTGCAGTTGATCAATTCCTTGGTGACGATGACCTGGATTCCCGCCGCGAGCTTTTCCAGCGTGCCGCGCGAACTCGAGGAGGCCGCCCGCGACCTGGGTGCCAGCCCGCTGCGCGTGTTTTTCACGGTGACGTTACCCATCGCCATGCCCGGTGTGATCGTGGCCTGCATCCTGACTTTCCTGGGCGCGCTCGACGAGGCGCAGGCGACCTTGATCGTCGGCGCGCCGAACATCGTGACCATGCCGGTGCAGATGTACACGCTGGTCAACAATTACCCCGAACCGGTCGGCGCAATTTTTAGCGTGCTGCTGACGATCCCGAGCGTGGTGCTGCTCGTGTTCGCGCGGCGCTTCTTGCTTTCGGGTTACCTGGCGGCGGGATTCAAAGGATAGACATGGCTGAAATCATCTTCGAGAACATCACCAAACGGTACGGCTCTAAACCCGCCGTGGACAACCTGAACCTGATCGTCTCGAGCGGCGAGTTGGTCAGCCTGCTGGGGCCGTCCGGTTGCGGCAAGACGACCAGCTTGCGCTTGCTGGCGGGCTTCATTTCGCCGGACGCGGGCGATATCCGCATCGGTGATTCGAGCGTGATCGCGCTCGGGCCGGAGGCGAGACCGACCGCGATGGTCTTTCAGCGCTACACGCTCTGGCCGCACATGAACATCTTTCACAACGTCGCCTTCGGTCTGAAATTACGCCGCACGGATGCGCGTATGACCCGCGAGCGCGTCGGACGGATGCTGGAACTGGTCGGATTGCCGGGCTTCGAGCAGCGCCTGCCGCACCAGCTTTCCGGCGGGCAGCAGCAGCGCGTGGCGCTCGCGCGGGCGCTGGTGGTCGAACCGAAGGTGCTGCTGCTGGACGAGCCGCTCTCGAGCCTGGATGCGCGCTTGCGGGTCAATTTGCGCGAGGAAATTCGCGCCATTCAGCGCACGCTGGGCATCACGACCGTCTTCGTGACCCACGATCAGGAAGAAGCCCTGGCCGTATCCGATCGCATCGCGGTCATGAGCGACGGCGTGCTGCACCAGGCCGCCAGCCCATCTGAACTGTACCTGCACCCCGCGACGCTGTTCGTGGCGGAGTTCATCGGTTCGATGAACGTGATACCCGGGCGCGTTTCGGGCGGCACGCTCGAGGCTGGGCCGTTCAGGTTGCCCGCGCCCGGCGTACCGGACGGTGCGGCGATCCTGGCGGTGCGGCCCGAAGACCTGGAATTTGCGCCCGGCGGCGCGCCCGTGGCGCTCGAGACGATGACCGACCTGGGGCATTACCAGTCGTTGCGCGTGCGCGCCGGTGAACACGCGCTGACGGTCTTCGCGCCGCGCGATGCCAGGGCGGAACGAGGATTGCGCGTCAGACGCGCGCTGGTGTACGTGGAGGGCAAGCTGATCGCGGAACTCGCGCCGATGCCGCAGGTGGCCTGAATCTCTGAGGGTGCATTCCCCGAGGCTCGCCTGGCTTTTTCTCGGTTAGAACTCGAGCCCTTCAGTCTTCTCGAGGGTGCGACTTCTGGTCGTGAATACTCCGAGACTTGCCTCGAAGATCTTTTATTCAAGAATACCGTCCAGGACGATGTTCTTGAAACGCGTCCAGCGCGGTGTTCCAGATTTGACGGGCTTCAGATTGGCGGTGCGCGTCTGGCCTTGGTGGCCTGCTCGAAGGCGTAAGCGAAGCGGATCAGCGCGGGTTCGGCCCAGGCCTGAGCCGTGAAGCTCACGCCGACGGGCGTGTTGTCGGCGGTGTAACCCGCCGGAACGATCACGCTGGGGTAGCCGGGCCGCGCGGCGATGGCGTAACCCATGTAGATCGGGAACAGCAGCGCGTCCAGACGGTGCTTTTTGATGGTCGCATCGATCCCATCGCGTTTTGAAAGGCGCAAATCCTGAGCGCGGCGGTAGGCGTAAATTTTTTCGGTCAGTGTGCCGCTGGTGGCTTGCGCGGCCTGAAGAATCAACTGCCCGTAGCGCAACATTTTCTCGGGGCTGGCTTCGTTGTACGCGATCAGTTCCTTCAGGTTCTTGATCGGCGCGTCTGGCCCGAGGGTTTTGAGGTAGCGGTTGATGTCGCGCTTAAAATCGTAGAGCAGCACTTCAAAATGGAACTGCGCGGCTTCCTGTGCGGTTTCAATCTCGGCGGGGTCGATCACGGTCGCGCCGCAGGCTTGAATCGTCTGGATGGCGCGCTCCACAATTCTCGCCTGGTCAGGCGGCAAACCCGTCCAGTACACGTCCCTGGGCACACCGATGCGCGCGCCCTTCAATCCGTCCGGATCCAGGAAGGCGGTGTAATCGTCCGCGATGCGCGCGTCTCGGGTCGCGGGGTCGCGCCGATCTTTCCCGGCGATGGCGTTCAACAAAATCGCCGCGTCCCGCACCGTGCGCGTCATCGGCCCCGGCGTGTCCTGCGTGCTGGAGACGGGAATCACGCCGCCCCGAGAGACCAAGCCCACGGTCGGTTTGATGCCCACCACGGAATTCTGATTGGATGGGCTGAGGATCGAGCCCGAAGTCTCCGTGCCGATCGCACCCGCGCACAAATTGGCCGCGACAGAAATGCCGGAACCGGAACTCGAGCCGCCCGTGTCCAGCCCCGGTTTGTACGGGTTAACGCCCTGCCCGCCGCGCGAGCTGTAGCCGTTCTCCATGCCGACCGTCATGAAGTTCGCCCATTCGGTCATGTTGGCCTTGCCCAGAATCACCGCGCCGGACGCCCGCAACCCGGCGGCCACGGTCGAATCCCTGGGCGCGATGGACTTCGCCAATGCCAGCGAACCCGCGCTGGTGTGCATCCGGTCAAAGGTGTCGATGTTGTCCTTGACCAGGATCGGCAGGCCGTGCAGTGCGCCTCGAGCCCCGTTGGCTTTGCGTTCCCGGTCGAGCGCATCCGCAATTTTCAGGGCATCCGGGTTCGTCTCGATCACGCCGCGCAGTTGAGGGCCGCTTCGGTTGAGCGCCTCTATGCGTTCCAGGTACATCTGCGTCAGTTGCCGCGAGGTGATCTGGCCGCCCTCCATCGCTTTTTGTATGTCGGTGAACGTCGCTTCGATCAGTCTGAATTCTGTTGTTTTCGCGCTGCGTTTTGCGGTCACGGTTTCCCCCGGAAGGCTCGAGCAGAGCCGAAAATCTTCGTGTAGCTTAAGCGTTCATTGCGAGGCGACACCGCCCCGCACGCTGTTTATAAACTGCGTCTCCAACGGTGTTTCTCGAGCATCACGCATCAGTCGCGCAACCTCGGATCGAGCGCGTCGCGCAGACCGTCGCCCAGCAAATTGAACCCCAGCACGGCCAGCGTGATCGCCACGCCCGGAAAGATCGCCAGCCACGGCGCGGTGTTGAAAAAGCCGCGCCCCTCGTTGAGCATCAGTCCCCACGATGGCGTGGGCGGTTGCGTGCCCAGGCCCAGGAACGACAGCGCCGCCTCCGCCAGAATCGCGAAGGCCAGCGACAGCGTCGTCTGCACGATCAACGGCCCGGTGATGTTCGGCAGGACGTGCCGGAGCATCAAGCGCGCGGGGCTCGAGCCGAGCGCCTGGGTCGCTTCGACGAAACCCTGCTCCATCACGCTGAGCGTCGCGGCGCGGGTGACGCGCGCAAAACTGGGCGTGTAGACGATGCCGATGGCGATCATCGCGTTGGCCAGGTTCGTGCCGAAAGACGCCATGATGGCGATGGCCAAAAGCAAGAACGGGAAGGCCAGCAGCACGTCCATGACGCGCATGATCAGGTTGTCCAGCCAACCCCTGGAATAGGCCGCGATCAGGCCGAGCAACCCGCCCGCGATCAGCGCGATCCCGACCGAGATGAATCCGACCATGAAAGAAATCCGCGCGCCGTAGATGATCCGCGAAAGCTGATCGCGCCCGAACATGTCCGTGCCGAGCAAGAAATGTGCTGTGGGCGCTTGCAGGGTGCTGTCGAAGTTCTGTTCCACCGGATCGTGCGGCGCGATCAGGGGCGCGAACACGGCGCACAGGGCCATCAAGCCGATCAGGATCGCGCCCAGCACGAATGAGCGCTGGCGCAGCACGCGCGGGAGTTTCCTGCGCTTTGGCTCGCTCGAGGTGGCGGCGGTGGTCACGGTGGTCGCGGTCGTCGTCATGCGCAGTCAACCTCAGGGTTTTCGGGACGCGAGCATTGTAGCCGTCGGCGTCTGGATCGAGCATCAATCTATCGAACGAATCTCGCTCGAGCACGTTCTGTGAAGCGAAAAGAACCGTCTGGGACGCGAAGCTCGAGTGCCGTTCCAGACGTTGTTTCTCGAGTATCAACCGCGATCTGCCCGAGTCCTTTCATCCGTACCTGATCCTCGGGTCGATCGCACCGTACAGCAAATCCACGATCAAATTGACCATCACGAAGGTGAACGCGAACAGCATCACGGTGGCCTGCACGACCGGGTAATCGCGCTGGTTGATGGCGGTCACGGCCAGACTGCCGACGCCCGGCCAGCCGAAGATGGTTTCCACGATGACCGTGCCACCCAGCAGAAAGCCGACGTTCAACCCGATGACCGTCGTGATCGGCACGAGCGCGTTCCGCAGGGCGTGCTTGTACATCACGCTGCGTTCCGCCACGCCCTTGCTGCGGGCGGTGCGGATGAAATCCTGGGATAAAACCTCGAGCATGGCGGATCGGGTGAAGCGCGTCAGGATGCCCGTCACCTGAAAGCCCAGCGTCAGCGCGGGCAGGATCAGCAAGCGCAGGAAAAGATTCGGCTTTTCAAAAGGTGAGGCGTACCCGGCGGGCGGCAACCAGCGCAGCCAGACCGCGAAGACCAATATCAGCAAAAAAGCCAGCCAGAAATCCGGCGTGGACACGCCCAGCAGGGCCGTGCTCGAGATCGTCTGATCGGTCGGGCGGTTGCGCCTGACCGCCGCCAGAATCCCCAAAGGAATCCCGACCAGCAAGGCCAGGATCATGGCCGCCACGGTCAGTTGCGCCGTGCGCCCGTAGCGCGTGCCCATGTCCTCACCGATCGGTCGGCCAGAGCGCAGCGATTCGCCCAGGTTGCCCTGCGCCAGATGCCCCAGCCAGACGACGTAGCCCTCGAGGATCGGGCGATCCAGGTTGAGCTTGTGGCGCAATTGCGCCGCCACCACCGGGTCGGTGTTCGTGCCCAGCATGACCGCGACCAGATCGCCGGGAATGGTGCGCGTCAGGAAGTACGACACGGCGGTGATGCCCAACAGAATCGGGATCACGGCGATCAGGCGTTTGATGGTGTAGGTCAGCATCTCGAGACTTTCTGAGCGGAACACCGCGCTGGGTGGTGACTCGAATGTGCGTGCGAGACGGTGTGCGCGAGTCCCCTCAGCCTCGAGGAATCTATCGCACGATCCCTCGAGAACACCGTCCCGGACGAGGTGCTTGGAACACTGTCCGGGACGGTGCTTTTTATTACTTCTTCAACCACACGTCCTTCAAGGATTCCATCGAACCGGTCGCGTAGTGCACGTAGCCCTGCACCTGAGGCGTGAAAGCCTCGTACTGCTCGTTGATGTGCAAGAACACGTAGGCGGCTTTCTCGGCCAGTAGGCGTTGCACCTTGCGGTACAGAACCTGGCGCGTGCCGCGATCCACGGATGCTCGAGCCTGGTCGAGCAGGCTGTCCACGTCCTTGTCGGAGAACTTGTAGAAGTTGAATTTCTCGCCGGTGCGGAACTGGTAGTACAGGAAGTCATCCGGGTCGACCGCGCCGATCCAGCCCAGGATCACCGCGTCGTAATTGCCCTTGGTGGTCACGTCGTCCAGGAACGCGCCCCATTCCATCGGTGCGACCGTCACGTCGATTTTGAGGGGCTTGAGTTGCGCCTGAATCACCTGCGCGATGTTGACCTGCGATTTGTAATCCGCGCCGACCTTGATGGTCATCTTGAAGCCGCCCGCGTACCCCGCCTCAGCCAAGAGCTTCTTGGCCTTCTCCAGGTCGGTGACCTGCTCCTTGCAGCTCGCGAAGGCCCAGCTTTTCGGCGGGATCGGGCCGCAGTTAATCACGGTGCCCTTGCCGAAGATCGCGGTCTTGACGATCTGGTCGCGGTTGACCGCGAACGAAAGCGCCTGCCGGACTTTCAGGATGTTGAACGGAGCCTTGGACTGGTTCAGCCCGAGGTAGTCGTACCACGTGCCTGGGCCGCCGGAGAGCTTGACCGCGTCCGATGTCCCGAGCCGATCGACCTCGTTCTGCGGCACGCTCATGATCAGGTCGACGTTGCCGGTCTCGACGTTGGTGATGCGGGCCGTGTCGTCCTTGAGGGGCTTGAAGACCAGCTTGTCGACGTAGGGTTTGCCCGCCTCCCAGTAGTACGGGTTGCGTTCCAGGGTGACGTTGTCGTCCGGCGTCCAGCTGACGAACTTGAACGGCCCGGAACCCAACGGAACTTTATTGACATCGTTTTTCTCGGCGTACCCGTCGGGCATGATGCCCATCAGCGTGCCGCCGATCTTGGTCAGGAACGGCGCGAAGGTCTGCTCGAGCGCGATCACGACGGTGTAATCGTCCGGCGCGGTGATCGATTTGACCTTGCCCAGGTCGTTCTGGCGCGGGCTGGCGGTCTTGGGGTCGATCACGCGCTTGAGGGAATACACGACATCCTTGGATGTCAGCGCTTTGCCATCCGAAAACTTGACGTTCTTGCGCAGGTTGAAGGTGTACGTCAGGCCGTCCTTGGAAAGCGTCCACTTCTGCGCGATGCTCGGCGCGACATCGCCTTTGGGCGTGATCGCCAGCAAGGAATCGAAAATCTGTTCGTCCACGACCGCGCTCGAGTAGGCACTGACCGTGTGTGGGTCGAGCCCGACCACGTCCGCCTGTTGCGCCACGGTCAACGTGCCGCCCTTGGTCTGCGCCGAAACCATGCCGACCATCAGTCCGCCCAGCGCGATGCCCAGCCCGAACCATTTCGCCGTTTTCTTCATGCCGAACCCCCTTCACCCGTGAACGTTCAAGGTCGCGTTTTGCACCCTCGCTGCCGTTGTGAACCTCACCTCCTCGAGCCAAATGCTGAACCTTGGATGGGTATCGTTTGAAATGCACCGTCTGGGACAGCGTTCTTGAGGTGCATGCTGGACGGTATTCAGTAAAATTCCAGAAATCGCGCAGTCGTCACGCCCCGACGCGGCGATTCACGAACTCGCGGATGGAATCAAAAAACGCTTCGGGTTCCTCGAGAAAGGGCATGTGGCCGGATTGCTCGAAGATCCTGAGTTCCGCGTCCGGGATGTGGCGCTGGATGTCTTCGGACTTGTTCGGCGGCGTGATGTAATCGTCGCGCCCGACCAGCACCAGCGTCGGCATGCGCAGCGCGCCCAGTCGCGGTCTGGTGTCCCAACTTTTCAGAATCTCGAAGCCCTGCCGCGCGGCTGAAGCCGAGTAAACGGTCTGACCCATGGCTTTTGACGCCAGTTCTGGATCAAAACGGTAGTAGTACAGCGGCCCGATCAGATCCATCATGCCCGCGAAATCCTCGTCGGTTTCGGGCGACAGCGAATCCAGCACCTCGATCATCTGCGGGGTCGCGCCCTTTCTGAGCGCGTGCATCTTGACTTCATCCGCGTAATCGAAGACGGGCGCAGTGTCCATCGGGAACAGCGCCAGCACGCGATCCGGGTAACGGATTGCATATTCTTGCGCGATGAACCCGCCGTAAGAACTGCCGATGACCGCAACTTTCTCGAAGCCCAGGTGCGCCCGCAGCGCGTCCGCGTCGGCGGCGAACTGCTCGAAGTTGAGCGTTTCGATCGCTGGTCGCCCGGAGCGCCCGTTGCCCCGATGATCGTAATAGACCATCTCGAAGGTGTCCCCGAGCGCGTCCATCCACGGGTGCATGTAGGTGTGGTCGCACCCCAACCCGCCGTGCATGACCAGGCAAGGAATGCCACGACCGTGCCTGACGTAATACAACTCGGTTCCGTTCAATTGCGCGACTGGCATCGGTTCCCCCAAGTTTCTCAAAAATCGCTCGAGGTCTCGGGCATCAACTCCGCCTGGGAGCGCTGCTCGAGACAACTGTGACCACCTGGAACCCCTGAGAATCCGAACCGATGAACGGACGCCGCGCCGGGAGGTGCGCTTGCACCTGCTGGTGCAAGATTAATCACGCGCACAGCCGCTTGTCAATTGCTCTATCTCGCAATTGCGTGATACATTGACGCAAACTTTACGCATTGCGTCACAAATCGAGGTGCGGACTACGTGTACGTGAACACGATGGATACACTCGACCACCGGATCATCAGCCTGCTCCAGGAGGACGGTCGCATGGCCTTCCGCGAGATGGCCCGCCGTTTGGAAGTCTCGGAGGGCACGATCCGACGGCGCTACAACGCGATGGTTCGCGCCGGTGCGTTTCAGGTCGCGCTGACCGGCGATCCGACCAAGCTCGGCGTCAAGGTGGATGCCGTGACCCTGGTCAAGACCGAACCGCGCAAGGCCGAGGCGGCGGCCAGAACCATCGCGCAATTCGAGAACGTGCGCTTCGTCGGGTTGGGCATGGGCCCGGCGGACATCGTGGTCGAGAGTTTGCACTTTTCAAACGACGAACTCTACGATTTCATCACCCAGACCCTGCCCGCCGTGGACGGCGTGCTGAGTTGCGACATGATCCAGGTCGTCAAGATTCTCAAAAGCATCTGGGACTGGCAGGCCTGGCTCAAACGCGAACCGAAACAGGAAGTCAGCGCCTGAGCGCCCCGGCTCGCGTAGCCTCTGGAGCGCCGGGTTGAGGGTTCTTCCAGGCGCTCTCGGGCACGATGGCTCGAGGGTAGACTCTTTCGCGTGCGCCTGAAAACCCAGACACCGTTTTCGTTTCCGTTGACCGCCAGCGTTCTGGCGCGCTTGCCCGAACACAACGCCCTGGAGCGCTTCGATGCCGTCAACAACCTGCACCAACGCGCCTTGCTGACCTCGAGTGGCCCGCGCGTGGTGGCGGTCAGACCCGCCCCGGACGGCCTGGAGATTTCTGATGATTCCCCGGAAGCCCAGGAATGGGCGCGGCTCTCGTTCGGGCTCGATCTCGATCCGCGACCGTGGATTGAGGCGGCGTTTGACGATCCGATTTTGAGGAACGCGAGCGAGGCGCTTTCCGGCTTGCGACCGCCGTTGATGGACGCCTGGGAAGCCTGGGTCGCGGCGATCCTGGGTCAGCAGATCACGCTGCAATTTTGCCTGCAGCAGATCGGTATGGTGTCGCGGCGGTACGGTGGCGAAGTCGAGGGCGCGCTCGCTGATGGCTCGAGCCACCTTTTCCCGCTGCACCCTTCGCCGGAAGCGATCCTGGAGGCCGACCCGGAAATCCTCTTGGCCTGCAAGGTTTCCCGGCGCAAAACCGAATACCTGAAGACAGTCGCGCGAGCGCTCCTGGATGGGTACTTTGCGGGCGTGCTCGAGATGCCTTTACCTGAAGCCCTGGTGCATCTGGTGGCGTTGCGCGGCGTGGGGCACTGGACGGCGCGCTACTGGCTGGCGAGCGTGGGTCGGCTGGACAGCCTGGCCTACGGCGATGCGGGACTGGCCAGCGCCTACAAACGCGCTTACGGCACGCTGGATGGCCTGGAGGATTGGGGCGAACGCCTGGGGGCAGTGCGCGGTTGGGCGTACTACTACCTGATCTGGCGCATCAAGTATTTCGCCTGAAAGGTTTCAGGAACACCGTCTACGACGCCTGATTTTGTGCGCGTCGTGGACGGTGCCGTTCAGGGTTTGAGGCGTTCCTGAACGGCTCGGTGATAACTCACGGTGACGTTCTCGAGGTGGGTGCGCATGGCTGAAGCGGCGCGTTCGGGCTCGCCGTCGCGGATGGCTTCGAGGATCGCGCGGTGTTCGTCCGCGCCCTGTCGTTGAGATCCCGGCAGGCCGATGATTTTGTCCACCGCGTCGTGCTGAAAGCGGAAGATGCCCTGCACGGTCGTGACCAGGAACGGGTTTCGGGTGGCTTCCGCGATGCGTTTGTGGAAACTGCCGTCGCTGGCCAGAAATCCGGCAATATCACCCGCTGTCGCGCAACGCGCGTTGTGATCCAGAATCTCGCGCAGGACGCGCAGTTCGGGTGGCGTGATGCGTTCGGCGGCCATCTGTGCGGTCTGCGTTTCGATCACGGTACGGAACTCGAGCAACCTCGAGACGTGTTCGGGGTTGATCAGCATGGACAGGTTAATGGCGGTCGTGATCGGGATGCCGGTGTGATCGCTGACGTACGTGCCGCTGCCGCGCCGCGTTTCGACCAGTCCGGTAGCGGACAGCACCTTGATGGCTTCGCGGACGACGGTGCGGCTGACGCCGTAGCGTTCGGTCAATTCCTTTTCGGTCGGCAGGCGATCGCCCGTTTTGAGGCCAGATTCCTGGATCAACCTGATGACGTTTTGCGCCACGGTCTGCGATGCGGGAATCCTGGGTTGCGGGTTGGGCGCGGTCAAGGTGGTTCCTCAAATGGACGTATCGGGATGCGTTCAGCGTAGCATAGTTGTATGACTTATTCTGATCGATGAAACGCTTGAGCGGTGCGCAGATTCGAGCTCGAGCAGAATTTTCCGAACCGAAAGACCGTCTGGAACAGTATTCATCAAACTCGATAAATTGCGCTCTGAACGGTATTTTCAGGTGTCAATTCGAGAAATCAGATCTGTCTTTGGGATACCCCACCTCAGATTGCGCCTTTCTGGGATGCTCGAGCCTGGTGCGAATTCAAAATCTTGACAGCCGCTCAAGTTGTATGATAAATTTTGAACCATCCAGGCTGCACCCTCAGCTCAAAACAACGCCATCCCGAATTCGGTCGAACGCCCGAAGGAACCGCTGATGCGAATCGTCGACACGCACGTTCACTTCTGGAACCCCGCCGCGCTCGATTACTTCTGGCTGAAGCCATCCGAACCCGAAGCCCTGCGGCGCGCCTTCATGCCGGACGAACTCGAGCCGCAACGCGTCGAAGCTGGCGTCACACACGGCGTCTACGTGCAGGTCGGGCACGACCCCAGGGAAAACGACTGGATTCTGAACGCGACGCGCCCGTACCCGTGGATTCGCGGAATCGTCGGCTGGCTCGACTTGACCGCACCCGACCTCGAATCGCAAATGACGCGCGCCTCTCGAGACCCCAGATTCAAGGGCGTGCGCCACCTGACGCACGCGATCACTGACCAGAACTGGTTGACGCGCAAGGACGTGCAGGCCGGGCTCGAGACCGTGGCCGATCACGGGCTGAGCGTCGACCTGGTCTTGCGCGCCGATCAACTCGAGATGGTTTTCGACGTGATCGCGGCCCACCCGCGCGTGGCGTTCGTGCTCGATCACATGGGCAATCCGCCGTTCAATGGCGATCTCGAGGGGTGGCGCGCCGACATCGCGCGGCTGGCGGCGCTGCCGAATCTGACCTGCAAGGTTTCCGGTTTGTTGACGGGTTTTAGCGGCGCACCCGACCTGGAATTGTTGCGCGAGACGATCGATTTTGGTTTCAGTCTTTTTTCCACGAACCGCGCGCTGTTCGGCGGCGACTGGCCCGTCAGCACCCTGGCTGCGCCGTACCAGCGCACGCTGGAAATCGTGCGCGAAGCCGTGGGTGCGCTCCCGGAACCCGATGCTCGAGCCTTCTGGTCAGACAACGCGGTGCGCGTCTACCGACTCGATTTAGACCCACAGGAGGCGTGAACCGTGCAGCATTCAAATCCGCACCTTTTGAGGCTCTCACCGAAAGACAACGTGCTGGTGGTGGTCAAGGCCATCACCGAAGGCCAGATTCTGCAGGTCGAAGGAATCCAGGTGACGGCCACCAAAACCATTCCTTTCGGGCACAAGGTCGCGGCGCGTGCGCTCGAGGCGGGCGAGAAAATCGTTAAATTCGGCATGCCGATCGGTTCCAGCACGAGCGCGATTCAACCCGGTGATCACGTTCACACGCACAACCTGCAAAGCGATTACATCCCCAGCTTCGGACGACCCGGCGAAGGAGGCCACTGATGAGAGCGTATCTGCGCCAGGACGGCAAGAAAGGCATTCGCAACGTCACGTTGGTTGCGTACCTGGTGGAATGCGCGCACCACGTCGCCGCGCAGATCGCTGCGCCCTTCGAGGACGACGATGTTCACGTCATCGGCTTCAGCGGCTGCTACCCGAACACCTACGCCCTCGAGATGATGGAATCGCTCTGCACGCACCCGAACGTCGGCGCGGTGCTGCTGGTCAGCCTGGGCTGCGAGAGCTTCAACCGCAGCAGGCTCGCAGAGACGGTGCGCGCCAGTGGTCGCCCGATAGAGACGCTGGTGATTCAGCAGACGGGCGGTACGCGCAAGACCTTCGACGCGGGCCGCGAGTGGATCAGAGAAACCCTGGCTGAGCTCGAGCGCGTGCCGCGCGTCGAGATGGCCATCAGCGAACTGATCGTCGGTACCGTCTGCGGCGGTTCGGATGGTACGAGCGGCATCAGCGCGAACCCGGCGGTCGGGAACGCCTTCGACCGCCTGGTGCAACTGGGCGCGACCGCGATCTTCGAGGAAACCGGCGAGCTGATCGGCTGCGAGCAGGACATGGTGCGCCGCGCCATCACGCCGGAATTGGGTCAGGAAATTTTAAGTTGCATGGACAAGACCGCGCGCTACTACGACACGCTCGGGCACGGCAGCTTCGCGGTCGGCAACGCCGAAGGCGGCCTGACCACCCTGGAAGAAAAATCGTTGGGCGCCTACGCCAAGGCGGGTCACGGGCCGCTGCACGGCATCATCAAACCCGGCGATGTGCCGCCCCAACCCGGCTTGTACCTGCTGGACGTGATCCCGGACGGTGAGGTGCGCTTCGGCTTTCCGAACATCAACGACACCGCAGAGATCGGCGAGTTGATCGCCTGCGGCTCGCACGTGATCCTGTTCACCACGGGTCGCGGCAGCGTCGTCGGCAGCGCCATCAGCCCCGTCATCAAGGTCTGCGGCAACCCGGAAACCTACCGCCGCATGAGTGACGACATGGATGTCAACGCCGGACGGATTCTGGAAGGTAACGGCACGCTCGACGAGGTCGGGCTCGAGATCATCGAACGGATTCGGCGCACCGCCGAAGGCGAGAAGACCGCTTCCGAATCGCTCGGGCACCGCGAGTTCGTGCTGACTTATAAAAGCTTCGAGCCGATCGGCCCGAGTTGCTTGCCGTTGGCGCTGGCGTGAAGGAAGTGATGAGGTTTGAGTGGTGAGTTCAAGGAACACCGTCCTGCACACGAATTTAGATATGCGTGCAGGACGGTGTTCTCGAGGGCGAAGTCGCTCGAGATCGGGGTTAAGCGTGCCGCGCGCGAATGAAAAACGCACCAGTCTGAACGGCCAGTTTGCGCTGACCGCGCTCGGCGTGGGCGCTTCAGGTTTCGGCGGCCTGTACAAACCCTCATCCGATCAGGCAGCGCGGAGCGTGATCGATTGCGCCTTCCAGAACGGCATCGATTACCTGGATGTCGCGCCGTGGTACGGCTTCGGACTGGCGGAGGAACGCCTGGGAAGAAGCCTGCAGGATCGGGATCGCTCGAGCTACGCGCTCTCGACCAAAGTCGGGCGCTTGCTGCGAGAAAACGCGCCCGTCCACCCCAGCCAACTCGACCGCAACGGCCAGCTTTTTTTCAAGACGACATCCAGGCTCAACGTCGTCTACGACTACTCTTACGACGGCTTCATGCGCTCGATCGAGGACAGCCTGAAACGGCTCGGGCTCGAGCGCATCGACATCGTCTACATTCACGACCCGGACGCGATCGGCGCGACCACCAAAGAAGTCATGAACGGCGGCTACCGCGCGCTGCACGAACTGCGGAGCCAGGGCGCAATCAACGCCTTCGGGGTGGGCATGAACCAATCCAAACAGATGCACGAATTTGCGCTGGCCGGGGATTTCGACATCTTCTTGCTGGCCGGGCGGTACACGCTGCTCGAGCAGGGCGCGCTGGACGAGCTCCTGCCCGCGTGCCTCGAGCGCCAGATCAGCGTTTGCATCGGCGGCGTTTACAACAGCGGAATCCTGGCCGACCCTCGGGCCGGAATGTTCGATTACGCGCCCGCCGACCCGGCCACAATCGAGCGCGCGCTCGCCATCGAGTCGGTCTGCCAGGAATTCGACGTGCCCTTGAAAGCCGCCGCGATTCAGTTCCCCGCCGCGCATCCCGCCGTCGTGAACACGCTGGTCGGTGCGGGTAACGCGGCGCAACTTCAGGAGAACACGCAGCTTTTTGAACACCCGATCCCGCCCGAATGCTGGGCGGCGCTGAAAGCGCAGGGCTTCATCCGCGAGGATGCACCCGTGCCGTCGGAGGTTTCCTGATGAGCTTCAAGGTCTTCGTGACCGATTGGGATTACCCGAACCTGGAACTCGAGCAGGCCGTGATGAACGCCGCGAACCTCGAACTCGTGCCCGCGCAATGCGAGACTGAAGACGATGTGATCGCCGCGTGCGGTGATGCGGATGGGTTGCTGAACCAGTACGCGCCGATGTCGCGCCGCGTACTTTCCAGTCTGCCGAAATTGAAAGTCCTGACGCGCTACGGCGTGGGCGTGGACAAGGTCGATATCCTCGCCGCGACCGAACTCGGCATCGCCGTCTGCAACGTGCCCGATTACGGCATCGAGGAAGTCTCCGATCAGGCCATCGCCCTGTTGATGGGCTTGGCGCGCGGCACGCACCGGCTGGATCGCGCGGTGCGCGCGGGCGTCTGGGATTTCGCGCTGGCGCGACCCGTCTACCGAATGCGCGGCAAGCTGCTGGGCGTGATCGGTTACGGGCGCATCGGGCGAGCCACGGCGCGCAAGGCGGCGGGACTGGGGCTCGAGGTGATCGCCTTCGACCCGCGCGCGGATCAACCTGGTTTCGAGGTGGAAGGTGCGAGAATGGTCGACCTGGAACGCCTGCTGCGCCAGTCGGATTTCGTCTCGATTCACGCGCCGCACACGCCGGAAACGAATCATCTGATCGATGCGGATGCGCTGGCCATCATGAAACCCAGCGCCATGCTGATCAACACCTCCAGGGGCGGCCTGGTGGACACGATCGCGCTCGAGAACGCCCTGCGCAACGGTGTGATCGCGGGCGCGGGATTGGACGTGCTCGAGGTCGAACCGATCCCGGTCAATCACGGATTGTTAACGCTCGAGAATTGCGTGATCACGCCGCACGCCGCCTGGTATTCGGAGGACGCCTTCGTGGACCTGAAAACCAAGTGCGCCGAGGAAACCGCCAGCGTCCTGAGTGGTCTGCAACCGCGATACTGCCTGAACCCCGAAGTCCTGCCGCACGCCTTCGAGCGCGTGAGAAACGAGTTTCACCGTGGCTGAAGTGATGCTCGCCGCCGTCTACGAAGGCCCGATGCGGGTCAGCCTTCAGACCATCGCCAGACCGAGCGCACCGGAAGGCTGGGCGCTGATCGACGTATCTCACTGCGGCATCTGCGGCACGGATACGTTCATCGTGGGCGGTACGCACCCGCGCGCGCAAGCGCCGCTGGTGCTGGGTCACGAGTTCAGCGGGACGCTGCTCGAGGTGAAATACCCAGCCTCGCTCGCGGTGAAATACCCAGCCTCGCTCGCGGTGAAATACCCAGCCTCGCTCGCGGTGAAGCACTCCGCCGCGCTCGAGGTGGACGACCCATCCGCGCTCAGGGGCGATCGCTTCGAGGTCGGTGATGCCGTCGTGGTCGAACCCCTGATTTCTTGCGGGCAGTGCCACGCCTGCCGGACGGGCAACGCGCACGTCTGTAAGAACCTGCGCCTGTACGGTATAGACGCGCCGGGCGGCATGGCGCAGTTCGTGGTCGCGCCGATCAATAAACTGCACAAAATTCCCCAGGGCGTCAGCCTCGAGCTCGCGGCGCTGGCCGAACCTCTGGCGGTGGCGGTTCACGCGGTGCGCCGATCAGCCTTCAAACCCGGCGATGCCGTCGCCGTGCTGGGCGCGGGGCCGATCGGTCTGCTGCTGGCGCTCGTCTTGCGCGCGTCCGGTGCGCGGGCGGTGCTCATTTCCGAGTCGAGCGAGGATCGAATCCATGTGGCTCGAGAACTCGGATTCACGGCCATTGACGCCAGAACCGATCCAGTCCAGTCGATCCTTCAGCACACGGGCGGCGAGGGCGCTGATGTCAGCTTCGACGCGGCGGGCCATCCCGCCGTCGCGGAAATTCTGACGCGCGTGACCCGCGTGCGCGGCCAGATCATGCTGGTCGGCAGCTACAAGAAACCCGCGCCGGTGGATTTGCAGAGCATCGTCTTCAAGGAACAGAACATGAACGGCACGCGGGTCTACGCGAGCGAGGATTTCACGATTGCGCTCGAGATGATCCGCGCGGGTACGATGCCGCTGGCGCAACTGATCACGAAACTGCCCCTCTCGAGTCTCCAGGAAGGTTTCAAACTGGCCTTCGCGGGCGGTCGCGCGATCAAGGTCATGTTCGACATCGCCGGGAGATCATCGTGACGAATCCCTTCGACCTGAGCGGCCTGCGGGCGGTCGTGACGGGCGGCAATCGCGGCCTGGGGGCGGGCATCGCCTTGGGTCTGGCGCGAGCCGGGGCGGACATCGTCTCGATTCACCGCAACCCCGAAGAACCGCCCGTGGCGCTCGAGGTTCGGGCGCTCGGGCGTTTTTACGATGTCGTTCGCGCCGACCTGGGCGACGCGCACGCGCTCGAGGGCGCGATCGCGCAGGTGCTCGAATTGGGCGCAGTGGACATCCTGATCAACAACGCGGGATTGAACATCCGCCATCCGGCGGCGGAGTTTCCGATCAACGATTGGGACACCGTCATCAACGTCAACCTGAAATCGGTGTTCGTGCTGGCTCAGGGCTTCGGGCGCGGAATGCTGGATCGCGGACGCGGCAAGATCGTCAACATCGCGTCCCTGCTGTCCTTTCAGGGCGGCCTGAACGTGCCCGCCTACGCCGCCAGCAAGGGCGGCGTGGCGCAACTCACCAAGGCGCTCTCGAACGAGTGGGCGGCCAGGGGTGTCAACGTCAACGCGGTCGCGCCGGGCTACATGAACACGGATCTGAACACGGCGCTGCTGGCCGATCCTGTCCGATCCAGGCAAATTTCTGAACGCATTCCCGCTGGACGTTGGGGTCAGCCAGAGGACATCGCGGGTGCGGTCGTGTTTCTGGCCTCGCCCGCCGCCGATTACGTTCACGGTCACGTGCTGGCGGTGGATGGTGGTTGGCTTGGACGTTGAGGCGTTTCTCGAGAAACTGCGCGCAGCCCGCGTGGTCGGCGTGCTGCGCACCACCAGCGCCGAGGCCGCGATTCAGGCATCGCTGGCCGCTGCGCGCGGCGGGTTGACCTGCCTGGAAATCACGTACACCACGCCGGATGCCGCGCGCGCCATCCGCGCGTTGCGCGATCAACTTCCGCGCGACGTTCTGATCGGCGCTGGTACGGTCATGAACCCGGATCAGGCGCGCGAAGCGCTGGATTCCGGTGCGGATTTTCTGGTCAGCCCGCATCTGTGTGAGCGCGTGCTGGAATTCGCGCTCGAGCGGAACGCGATTTACGTTCCCGGCGCGATCACACCCACGGAAATTGCCCGCGCGCTCGGGTTGGGCGCGGGTGCGCTGAAGCTTTTTCCCATCGGCTCGAGCGGCGGCAGGGCGTTGCTGAAGGACTTGCTCGGGCCGTTTCCGCAGTTGAAGGTGATGGTCACGGGCGGCGTGACGCCGAAAGAAGTTTCGGGCTACCTCCAGTCGGGAGCGCTGGCGGTCGGGCTGGGATCGAACTTCTTTCCGAAAGCCTCGCTCGAGAACGGCGACTGGGTGGGCGTTGAAGCCGCGACTCGAGCGGCATTGCTCGAGGTCGGCGCGTGAGCGAACGGG
>CAXTKV010000028.1:0-35490 GCA_964244895.1 uncultured Deinococcales bacterium | reverse complement strand
GCCCACCCGCACCACCCAGCCCGCCACCACCTCCACCGACTCCGGGCGGCCCCGATTTGTCCATCAGCAAGGTGGAATGGGGACAATCGGTGTTCGGGCAAAACGTGCGCCTGGTCGCGGGCAAACCCGCGCTGTTTCGGGCTGATGTGATCTCGAGCGCGGCAGCCCAGACCGCGCAGGTGCGCGCGACCTTCAGCGCCAACGGCAGCGCGCTGGGAACCGTCACGCTGGACGGGCCAGCCGTCGTGCCGACCAGCGTCAACCCGGCGGATCTGACCCAGAGCTACCGCACGGTGCTGCCCGCCAACTGGGTCGCGGCGGGACTTCAGGCCAGGCTCGAGGTCGATCCGACCAATACGGTCGCCGAATCGAACGAGGCCAACAACACCCAGACGCTGAACGCCACCGTCGGTTCCGGCACGGTGCTGTACGTGACGGTCGTGCCGATCCAGCAGAACGGCACGACGGGCAGCGCACCAGCCAACTGGGAGCAGTTCACGGGCAAACTCTGGCCCGTCAAGAACATCGACATCAGGACGCACGCCGCGTACACCTCGAGCCGCGTGTTGCAGAACAACGATGCGAACGGCGACTGGGGCCAACTGCTGGGCGAAATCTCGAACCTGAGGACGATCGAGAGCAGTCAGCGGTACTACTACGGTTTCGCCAAGGTCGGGTATTCGTCCGGCGTGGCGGGCATCGGTTACGTCGGGTATCCGGTCGGCATGGGCTGGGATTACGCCTCGAGCGCGCCGGGCGTGACCGCGCACGAGATCGGGCACAACTTCGGGTTGTTGCACGCGCCGTGCGGTGCGACGCAGGGCTTGGATACCAGTTACCCGGTCAGCAACGGCAAGCTCGACGGTTGGGGTCTGGACGTGACGGCGCTGAAACTCTACGACCCGAGCCTCAACTACGACGTCATGAGCTACTGCGGTCAGAACGGCAAGCAGTGGGTTTCCAGTTACATGTACGCCAAAGCCCAGACCGAACTGGAATCCAGCCCGCCCGGCGCGAACGGTGCAGCGCTGGCGACCTCGGGAACGGTGTCCGGGCCGTTGCAACCGCTCGTGCTGATCAGCGGTCGAATTCAGAACGGTGCGCTGGAACTCGAGCCCCTTCAGGGCTTTACGGGTCGCGCCACAAGCCCACGACCGGGGGCGTACACGCTGCGCCTCGAGACTTCGGCGGGCGTGTTCGACACGCCGTTCAGTGCGAATCCAATCGCGCACACGGACACGATCAGCTTCTCGTTCAGCGTGCCGAATCGCGGCGCGGTGCGGGCCATCGAAATCTGGCAGGGCGCTCAGCGCGTGCTGCGCCGCGCGGCGCAGATTCGACCGTTGTCCGCCTGGACGGAACCCAGCCTGACCGAAAACGGCGGGAGGCTGAATCTGACCTGGGATTCGAGCGCGTTCCTGAGCGCAACCGTGACGCACGTGGCGCTGGACGGCGAACGGACGGTCATTGGATTGAGGATTCAACGCGCCCATTCCACGCTGGATGTCAGCACGCTCCCGGCTGGTGGGTACTTCGAGTTGACGCTGACGGACGGCTTCAACAGCGTTCAACGCACGGTCCAACGGTAAAACGGGGTTTCTCGAGAACACCGTTCTGGACGCAAATCACGAAATGCGTCCAGAACGGTGTTCTCGTGCAGGTCAGCCGTGCAGCACGGGCCAGCCGCGCTCGAGCGCCGTTCCCAACGCCTCGAGCGCCTCGCGGATGCGCCAGCCCGACCGATCCCTCGGGCCGACCGTGTTGGAGATGCCGCGAATTTCCAGGCAACCCAACCCGGAGCGCGCCGCCGCCAGCGCGACCCCAGCGCCCTCCATGCCCTCCGCCAGCGCACCGGGAACGCGGGACTCGAGTTCTGCCGCCATCTCAACGGAACCCGTGACGGTTTCCAGGGTCAGGATCGGGCCGAGTCTCGCCCCCGTGACCGACGCGAATTCGCTCGAGCGAGAATCGGCTTGGAGCGCGTTGTAGACGCGTTCACCGTCATGTTCGAGCAACGAGAAGCCCATCTGCTCGAGATTCAGGAAGTGCCTGCCGTCCATCGCGCCGAGCCCCGCGAAGACCATCTCGCTCGAGACGCAGACATCACCGATCCGCAAGCCAGAATTCGGGTACGCGCCCGCGATGCCGAGGCAGAGCACCAGGCTCGGGCGGGACTCGAGGATCGCGGCTTGCGCCGCCAGCGCCGCGTTGACCGCACCGATGCCGCTCACGACCACGCGAGATCCCGGCAGCTTCGGCAGGCGTTCGGCCTCGGGTTTGGTCGCCACGACGATCAGCACGCTCACGGTTCACCCCTCACGAACACCGTCCCAAACGTATTTTCGAGAGCGCCTCCAGGACGGTGTTCCGGCGCGAATCACTTCGAGAACAGCGGGATCAGCACCATGATCTCGAACGCCTCGTACCAGGCAGCCACGACCAGAATCGCGATCGCGACCGTCAAGCCCTTGGCGTAATCGCGCCAGGCCAGTCCGAACGGAACCCTGGAGCGCACCAGCCGCGCCAGCATCACGCCGCTGGCGGCGACCACGTAAATGTAGGACTGCATCTCGATGATGATCGTCGGGATGTGCAGCGCGAAGGTCGCGGGCGGCAAACCGATCGGCGAGAGCGCCACGCCGTAAAAGATGAAGGTGGAAAACGACAGCAGGTACGCGGGCACGGCGAACAGGCTGCCCGGAATGAAGCTCGAGATCAGCACGCCCGCCCGCAAATTGTTGAGCGTGATCGCGAAGGCCGCGCTGGGCACGCTCGCATCGCGCAAGCCTTCCAGCCCGCCCTGCGACAACGCCCCAGACACGAGTTCACGGATGACGTTGACCGTCAACGGAAAGCCCGCCCCGAACAGCGCACCCAGCACGAATAGACCGTACAGCGCGATGTTAGTCCAGACGTACACGCCAAAAAAGGCGCGCATGACCGCCCAGGATTCCAGCATCCAGCGCCGCCAGAGCGTCTGCGCCAGCACGCCGTAAGCCAGGAGCGCCGTCAGCAGCACGAACACCCAACCGCCCAGCGTCGAATAAACCTCGCTCGGGATCAACGACACGTCCGGCGCGACCCGGATGCTGCGCACCGCCCAATCCGAACCGGATTTCACGACCGTCACGACCAGGTTCGCGTCACCCAGGTCGTCGCTCGAGAGCGGGTACTGGAAGCTGACGCGCCCCGGACTGCTCTCTTGAACCTTGCGCAAGGCAAAATTGACGCTCGCCCCTTTCGGGCTGGAATTGACCAGGAAGTTCTCCTCGATCATCCGGGCGGTGCTTTCGTCCGCCGTTTTCGGCGCGGTCGGGTTGATCACCTTGAACTTGCCAGCCAGCCACTCGCGCACCGACCGATCCGCAGTCGTTTCAGCCTGCGGGTCGGGCTTGGCGGTTTGCACCTGCGCGGAAGACGGGGCGAAATTCAGGACGAACACGGCCAGCAGCGCGAGCAAAGCCCGGAAGTGAATCCTCGAGACAGTCATCGCCGCCAATCTTACCCGTGCGAGCGGATCGCGACTGTGTCCGATGGGCGCAGCGTCGTGACCCCTCCGCCTCTCGGACCGCAAACCCGGCGATGCTCGAGCCACCTCCCCTACCAAGGCAGGGGAGGACAAGAACGAGACTCGAGAACACCGTCCAGCACGCAAAACGAGAACGCTGTCCTGAACGGTGTTCTCGAGAGAAAGATCGGTTTACTTGCCCTGCAACGCCTGTTCCGCCTTGTAGCTGGAACGCACCAGCGGCCCGGCCACGACTTCCATGAAACCCATCTCAAGCCCGAGGACGCGAATCTCGTCGAATTCGGCGGGCGGCACGTACCGCTCGACGGGCAAGTGGTTGCGGGTCGGCTGGAGGTACTGGCCAAACGTCACGATGTCCACACCGGCGGCGCGCAGGTCGCGCATGGCCTGGATGATCTCATCTCGGGTTTCACCGAGCCCGAGCATCAGGCTGGTCTTGGTGAACACGTCCCGCACGGTCTTGGCGTGCGCCAACACGCGCAAGGTCTGGTGGTATCCGGCCCGAGGGTCGCGCACGGGGTGCGTCAGGCGTTCGACGGTTTCGATGTTCTGCGCGAAGACCTCGATGCCGGAATTCACGACTTCCGTGACGCTCTCCAGATTCCCGCCGAAATCCGGGGTCAGCGCCTCGACTTTGGCCTGTGGCGTGCGCTGCTTGATGGCGCGCACGGTGCGGGCAAAGTGCGCCGCGCCGCCGTCCGGCAGGTCGTCCCGATCGACGCTGGTCAGCACGACGTACTTCAGGCCCATCAATTCGACCGATTCAGCGATGTGCGCGGGTTCCAGCGGATCGAGCCGTCCCTGCGGGTTGCCCGTGTTGACCGCGCAGAACCTGCAGGCGCGCGTGCAGACGCTGCCCATCAGCATGAACGTGGCCGTACCCGCCGCCCAGCATTCGGCGATGTTGGGGCACATGGCTTCCTGGCAGACGGTCGCCAGGCCATGCGTGGAGACGATGTCCTTGATGCTCGAGTAGCCGAAACCGGACGGCAGGGACACCTTCAGCCAGTCGGGTTTGCGCGCCCGCACGGGCTCCGCACCATCGCGGTGAACGCCGTCCCTGACGACGGGAAAATCGTACTCGCGGCTCGGTTTGATCATGTCGTCTCCAGTTCCAGCCCGCGCAGTTCCTCGAGCCACTTGTAATCCTCGAACTCCTGCCTGAAGCCCTGCTCGAGTTCTCGTTTTGCATCCGCCATGTCCACCGCGCGCCCGAGCAGCTTTTCCAGGCTGGTCATGCGCGTGTCCGTCAACCCGCACGGCACGATCAGATCGAAATCCGGCAGGTGCGTGTTGATGTTCAAGGCCAGCCCGTGCAGCGCGACGTTCTTCTGGACGGCCACGCCGATGCTGCCGATCTTGTCGTCACCGACGTAAACGCCCGCGTAACCGGGGTTGGGTCGGGCCTCAATCCCATACGTTTCCAGCGCGCGAATCTGGACGTTCTCGAGGCGGCGCAGGAAATCCCTGACGCGCCGTCCGACCGGAAAGATCGCGTAGGCCACGAGCTGTCCGGGGCCGTGATACGTGACCGTGCCGCCGCGTTCGGTGGGCACGACCTCGATGCCCTGAGCTTCAAGGAAAGCATGTGGGACGGCCAGGTTGGTGTCCTGGTCGTCCTTGCGTCCGTGGGTCACGACGCGCGGGTGTTCAAGCAGCAGCAGCGTCGGCGGCTCGAGGCCAGCCGCCACGCGGGTGTGAACCTCGCGTTGCATCCGGTAGGCGTCCCGGTACGGAACCATCCCGAGATCGCGCGTGACGAAGTCTTGCACACGAGAAGTTTACCCTCGCACTCTGGATTCACGGCATCGCGGGTGACACAATTCTGTGCCGATCAGTTTCGACCCCTATCTCGAGAACAGCGTCCAGCACGCATTCCGATATCTGCGTCCCGGACGGCGTTTTCTCGAGATGCTGGATCTGGTAGGCGGCTTCGATCTCTGAGAAGTAAAGCGCACTGGCGTCGTCTCGAACAGGATCTTCTCCGGCTCGAGATTGTGCAATTTGAGCGTGACCGTCGCGGCTCGTCGGAGACGTAAAGTTGGGTGTTGTACCAACAGCCTTAGCTCGTGTTAGAATACAAGGGAGGGATTACGTTGATAGCAGAACTGATCAGTGTGGGCACAGAACTCCTCCTCGGTGAGATCGTGGACTCCAACGCCGCGTATCTGGCACAGGAGTTGAAGTCTCGCGGCGTCACGCTGTACTGGAAAACCACCGTCGGAGACAACCTGGATCGCGTCATCGAAGCCATCCGGCGCGGCCTGGGGCGCAGTGACGTGGTGATCCTGGGCGGCGGACTCGGCCCGACGGACGACGACCTGACCAGAGAAGCCATCAGCGCCGTAGTTGGTGAAGAACCCGTGGTAGATCAGGTTTACCTCGAGCAGTTGCGCGCCTTCTTTGAATCCAGAGGCCGGAGCTTCCCGGAATCCAACACCAAACAAGCCTGGGTGCTGCCCTCCGGCGAGGCGCTCGCCAACCCGGTCGGCACGGCTCCGGGATGGTTCCTGAAATTCCCGCACGGCGAATTCTTGGGCAAGATCGTGGTCGCCATGCCCGGCCCGCCGCGCGAGATGACCCGCATGTGGCGCGATCAGGTGCTGCCGCGCCTGCCCCTGCCGACCTCGAGCCTGTACGCCGTGACGCTGCGCACCAACGCCATCGGCGAGAGCCACATCGCGGAAAAGCTGGCCGCCTGGACGCAATCGAGCAACCCGAGCGTCGCCACCTACGCCCGGCGCGACGGCGTTCACGTGCGCGTGGCCGCCTCCGGCTCGAGCCTCGAGGATGCCAGACGCGTCGCTGAGGCCGCAGAACAATCCGTCCGGGAAACCCTGGCTGGTTTCATCTACGGCGCGGACGAGGAAACCCTGCCCGGCGTGGTCGGAGCGCTGCTGCTCGAGCGACACCAGACCGTGGCCGCGATGGAATCCCTGACGGGCGGTCTGGTGGCCGATGAACTGACCAACATTCCCGGCGCCAGCCAGTACGTCGTGGGCGGCGCGGTCACGTACACCGACGACGCCAAAACCCGCATGGGCGTCACCCCTGCGACCATCGCGGCGCACGGCGCGGTCAGCCCGGAAACCGCGCTCGAGATGGCGCAGGCCGTGCGCGAGCGCTTCGGATCGAGTTGGGGCGTGTCCACCACGGGCGTGGCTGGCCCCGACACCAGCGAGGGCAAACCCGTCGGGACGCTCTTTGTCGGCGTGGCCGGCCCCCACTTTTCAAAAGCCTTCGAGATGGGTTCGACCGGCGACCGCCGCACCCTCAAGGAACGCGCCGCCTTCCTGGCGCTCGGGCAACTCTGGCGCGCGCTGCTCGGGACGGGGCGCGCGTGACCCGACCACCGAACAAGGACGGCACGACCACCAGAGCCCCGAGGCCGAAGGCGACGAAAGCGCCACCCAAATTGGACGGCGCGAAGGCTCGAGATTCCAGAGCGGACGGCACAAAGCCAGCCAGCCCGAAACCCGCAGGCTCGAGACCGACCAACCCCAAACCGACCGACGCCAGATCGGGCAAAGCTGCGAATCCTGCCACTGCAAAAGGGAAAGACCGTCCAGGACAGGCTTCTCGGGGTCGTAAAAAGACCGTCCAGCGCGATCCGGGCTTGCGGTTGTTCTACGCCGTGTTCGTGCCGGAGAGCGTCAGACCCGCGCTCGAGGCCGCGCAGACGAAGATCGTGGGCAAGTGGTGGAAGAAAGTTGAGGCGGCGCACTTTCACATCACGCTTTTATTCATCGGTGGCGTGCCGAACGGCGTTCTCGAGCGATTCAAAACCGTCGGGCGCGAAATTTCCAAAGACCTGCCGGGCTTCACCGCACACCTGCGCGGAACGGGATTCTTCCCGAACGAAGGCAGCCCGCGCGTCTGGTTCGCCAAAGCGGAAGCCGAAGAATTCAAGCAGCTCGCCGAGGTGCTGCGCGACCGGCTCGAGGACGTGATCGCGGACGCGGAACCCTTCAAACCGCACGTCACGCTGGCTCGCAAAAAAGGATCGTCGCCCAGACCCCCGCCGATCGTGATTGGCCTGGAGTTTCTTGTCACGCACTTCGCGCTCGTCGAAAGTTCCCTCTCCAAGACCGGCCCGCAGTACAAGATCCTCGAGAAGTTCCAACTCGCCCCAGCTCCACCCGCCCCGACCCAACCCGCCCTCTCAGAGAGCCTCTAAAACCCCGGCTCGAACGCCCACCACGAAGGAGACGCACGATGGCCTCAACCGCAGACAAGAAAACCCTGACCGTCACCGAGCCCGGCACGCCCGCCCAGGAAGCCGCTCAAAAACAGAAGGCGCTGGACAGCGCCATGAGCCAGATCGAAAAGCAGTTCGGCAAGGGCTCGATCATGAAGCTCGGTGCGGACAGCAAGCTCGAGATCGAGGTCATCCCGACCGGCAGCCTGTCGCTGGATTTGGCGCTCGGCGTCGGCGGCGTGCCCAGGGGCCGCATCACGGAAGTCTACGGTCCGGAATCGGGCGGCAAGACGACCGTGGCGCTGCACATCATCGCGCAAGCCCAGAAGCTTGGCGGCACGGCGGCCTTCATCGACGCCGAACACGCCCTCGACCCGCAGTACGCCAAAGCGCTCGGCGTCAACATCGACGAACTGCTGGTCAGCCAGCCCGACACGGGCGAGCAGGCGCTCGAGATCTGCGAGCTGCTGGTTCGATCCGGCGCGGTCGATATCGTCGTGATCGATTCGGTGGCCGCACTCGTGCCGCGCGCCGAAATCGAAGGCGAGATGGGCGATTCCCTGCCCGGTCTTCAGGCCCGGTTGATGTCGCAAGCCTTGCGCAAGCTGACCGGCATCCTGTCGAAGTCCAACACCACCATGATCTTCATCAACCAGGTGCGCGAGAAGATCGGCGTGATGTACGGCAACCCGGAAACCACCACCGGCGGGCGCGCCCTCAAGTTTTACGCCAGCGTCCGATTGGACATCCGCAAGATCGGTCAGCCCGTCAAGGTCGGAAACGACAGCGTGGCCAACACCGTCAAGATCAAGGTCGTCAAGAACAAGGTCGCGCCGCCCTTCCGCGAGGTCGAAGTCCAGATCTTCTACGGCAAGGGCATCGACCAGATGAATGACCTGGTCAACCTGGCGACCAGCCTCGAAATCATCGACAAGGCCGGATCGTGGTTCAGCTACGACGGCGAACGCATCGGCCAGGGTAAGGAAAAGGTCGTGGAGTACATCACGGCCCGACCTCACCTGGAAGAAGAGATTCGCCGCAAGGTCTACGACGCCATCCGTGGCGGCAAGGCCGACAAGGCCGTGGCCGTCTCATTGCCCGGCGAGGATTGATTCCCGGAGCTTGAAGCTTTCAAAAGTGCTGCCCTCGGGTAGCACTTTTTCGTTGGATCTCGAAAGCATCTTGGCTCGAGACCACAGCGCCTTCCATCTCTTCGATCCCGAACGTACCGGGAGGGTTTAGAGAACACCGTCCTGGACGGTGTTCTCGTGCGGCAAAAATCGCGTGCCGGACGGTCGTTCAATCGATCTCGAGATCAACGCATTGAACTCGAGTCAACGAGCCACCCTCGCCTGTAAGAATTTAACAATGAGTCGTTGATTAGCTTCGTGGGAGAACGTTATTCCTTTCCAGGAGGCTGTACGTGAAAAAATTGGTCATGATTCTCTTCGCCGCATTGCTCGTCGGATCTTTAGGCACCGCGACACCGATGAAGCACGCCTCGACCAGCCCGGTCGTTGCCACGATCGATGGTTGGACGCCCTGGGCCAACGCGAACAACCCGCCACCACCGCCCTCTGACAAATAAGCCAACGTCATCACGAACCCGACCGTCTTCCCATGAGGACGGTCGGGTTCTCGTTGGGCGGTTGCGCCAACTCGTGAACGGCGTTCTCGAGGGGTGAGCGGCGGGGTGTTCGTGACCCTTGAGCGCCCGCCATCAGGCGCAATCGCGCGCCTCACGACGGTCTTGACTCATACGGGTGTTATGCTCATGTCAGGGAGATTCCCTGACATGACAGATCACTTCCTCGGCTTAAAGGCCGAAACGCGTTTTCATTTCACGCAGGACATCAAGGAGACACCATGGAACTTCTTTTTGGAGTTCTTGGTTTGCTCGTTGGTGGTATCGGTGCTTACTTGTTCGCCAGCAGCCAGGCCCAGCGCGCCCTTCGGGAGCGTTCCAGGGCAGACGCGGGCATCCGCGAAGCAGCGCAACGAGACGCCGAAGCCATCCGACGGCAGGCCGAGAAGGACGCCGACCGCATCCGCAAGGAGACCGAAGTTCAGGCTCGCGCCAGAGCCCTCGAGGACAAGACGCGGCTCGAGGAGGACGGTCGGCGCGAACGCGAAGCGATCCGCACCGAGCGCGACAGCTTAAGGGTCGAACGCGAGGAAGCCCGCCTGGAAACCGAACGCCTGTCCCGGCGCGGTGAGCAACTCGACGCGCGCGCCCTGAAGATGGACGCGCTCGAAGAAAAAGTTAACACCGATCAGAAACGCTACCAGGAATTGTCATCTCAGCTCGAGGTCAAGCTTTCAGAGGCCGACCGCAAGATTTACGAGGTCGCGCAGCTCTCCCGCGAGCAGGCCGCCACCCAGATCCTGGAAAAACTGGACGCGGAACTCGAGGAAGAGAAGGGCGTGCGCGTCAAGGCGATGGTCAACAAGGTGCAACTGGAAGTCAAACGCCAGTCGCAGAACATCATCGCGCAGGCCGTGCAGCGCTCCGCCAGCGAAACCACCGCCAGCATGAGCGTATCGGTCGTGCCGATCCCGTCGGACGCCATGAAGGGCCGCATCATCGGGCGAGAGGGTCGCAACATCCGCGCCTTCGAATCCCTGACGGGCGTCGACCTGATCATCGACGACACGCCGGAAGCCGTGATCCTGAGTTCCTTCAACCCGATCCGCCGCGAGGTCGCCGTCAAAGCCCTGGAGCAACTGGTGGCCGACGGACGCATCCACCCGACCCGGATCGAGGAAGTCGTCGCCAAAGCCCAGGACGAGATGAAAACCTACATCCTGGAGCGCGGCGAGGAAGCGGCGCTCGAGGCGAACGTGGTCGGCCTGAAGCCCGGTTTGCTGCAACTGCTGGGCCGGATGCACTTCCGCTCGAGCTTCGCGCAGAACGTCTTGAAGCACAGCATCCAGGTCGCGCACCTGACGGGCATCATGGCGGCAGAACTGGGCCTGGACGCGACCATGGCGCGGCGCGCGGGATTGCTGCACGACATCGGCAAATCCATCGACCGCGAGATCGAGGGCACGCACGTCGAGATCGGCATCAACCTGGCCAAGCGCTTCGGTGAGCCCCTTGAGGTCATCGACGCCATCGCGCACCACCACGATCCCGAGAACGGCGAGACGGTCTATTCTGTGCTGGCCGCCGCCGCCGACGCGATCAGCGCCGCCCGCCCCGGCGCGCGCCGCGAGGATCTGGAAACCTACGTCAAGCGCCTCGAGCAACTCGAGAACATCGCGGTCAGCTTCCCCGGCGTCGAGACGGCGTTTGCGATTCAAGCCGGACGCGAAGTTCGTATTATCGTGCAGCCCGAGCGCGTGTCCGACGCGAAAGCCGCCATGCTCGCACGCGAGATCGCCAACCGCATCGAGCAGGACATGGAGTACCCCGGTCAGGTTCAGGTCACGGTCGTGCGCGAATCCCGCAGCGTGGAATTTGCCCGGTAGAGATGAAACCCGATCTTCCAGAAGCCCTCGAGAACATTCTCGAGGGCTTCTCTTTTGAACCCGTCACGGTCGGCATGTCCTGCGCTGGCGTGTGGCGTTGCACGGGAACACCGTCTAGCACGCACAAACCTGATCCCGAAAAAACACTGTCCCAGACGGTGTTCCTGAAAATCGCGTCCGTCTCAGACGACCCAGACCCCGGACATTCCGTGCGCGCCGAAGCCGAGAAGCTCGAGTGGATGCGATCCAGAGGTTTGAGCGTCCCTGCTGTCATCCGATTTCTCGAGCACGACGGCCTCGAGTACCTGATCTCGAGTGCGCTGCCGGGGCGCGACGCATCCAGCGATTGGGCTCTAGACGAGGTTCCGCGCGTGGTGGACTCGCTCGCGGATGGCTTGCGTCTCCTCCATTCGACCCCAATTGAAGATTGCCCGTTCGATCAGCGGCTCGAGGTCAAGATAAGACAGGCCAGGGAACGCGTCCAGAAGGGATTGATCGACCTGGACGATCTGGACGAGGAACGCATCGGGTACACGGCAGAAAAGTTGCTCGAGGAACTGCTCGAGCGCAAACCCGTGAGCGAAGATCCAGTGTTCTGCCAGGGCGATTCCTGCGCGCCGAACGCGATCCTGGACGGTTCGAGCGTCGGTTTCGTGGACGTGGGGCGGGCCGGAATCGCGGATCGGTGGCAGGACTTGGCGCTGATGGCGCGCAGCCTGGAAAGCGACATGAACCCGCAGTTCAACGGGTACTCGACGCGGTTTCTCGAGCGGTACGGCGTGAAACCCGACCTCGAGAAACTGGCGTTCTACCGTCTGCTGGACGAATTCTTCTGATCTCGAGACGCAACAAAACCGTCTGGGACGGGTTTTACAGCTCGCGTCCCGGACGATACATTCATCGCGTACTCCAGGCTCCAACCCCGAATCCAACAGGGCGTTAGACTCGGCATCATGAGTCTTGCCACGGTTCCATTCGAGGAGAGTGTCAGCAACGAGCCGCAGCCGAATCTCGCGGGCGGCGTTTCGAGCGAGCACCGTCCAGCACATATTTCTTTGAACACCGTCCAGGACGGTCTTTACGGGTTTCGGGGTGTGCTGTGAACGGCAAACCGGAACCGTGCGGCATCGTGGTCTTCGGCATCACGGGCGATCTGGCCAACCGCAAGTTGCTGCCCGCGCTCTACAAGATGCTGGCGGACGGCAACATGCCGGAACGCTTCGTGATCCTGGGCGTCTCGCGGCAGGAATTGAACATCGAGCAGATCGTGCAATCTGCCCGCACCAGCCTGGAGAAATCGACAGAGATCGGTGATCTCGACGAGGGCGTCTGGGAGAAGTTCAAGGCTGCGCTCGAGTACGCGCAGGCGGATTTCGCGGACGTGGAATCCTTCAGGCGCATCGGGCGCATCCTGGATCGGCACGTGCTGCCGAACAAGCTTTTTTACTGCTCCGTCCCACCGAGCGCCTTCCCGAGCATCGCGCGCGGCCTGGGCGAGTCCGGCCTGAGCGACGAGACGACGGGTTTCAGCCGGATCATCTTTGAAAAACCGTTCGGTACGAACCTGAAATCCGCGCAGGATTTGAACGGCTTGCTGCACACGGTCTTCAAAGAATCCCAGATTTACCGGATCGATCACTTTCTGGGCAAGGAAACCGTGCAGAACATGCTGGCGCTCCGGTTCGCCAACACGATCTTTGAACCGTTATGGAACCGCAATTACGTCGATCACGTCCAGATCACGGTTTCCGAAAATCTGGGCGTCGAGGGTCGCGGCGGCTTCTACGAGGAAGCGGGTGTGCTGCGCGACATCATCCAGAACCACGCGATGCAACTCGTGTGCCTGACGGCGCTGGAACCGCCCGTCAGCCGCCGCGTCGGGGATTACCACCCCTTAGAGGCCGACGCTTTGCGCGACGAGAAAGTCAAAGTCATCCGAGCGCTCAAACCGATCACCGATCCGGGCAGCATCGCGGTGCTGGGACAGTACGGTTCCGGCGAGCAGGACGGCAAGACCGTTCCCGCCTACCGCGACGAGGAAAAAGTGTCTCAAACCTCCAGCACGCCGACCTACGCGGCCCTCAAGCTCGAGATCGAGAACTGGCGCTGGGAAGGCGTGCCGTTTTATGTGCGAAGCGGCAAACGCATGCCGCGCAAATGCACCGAGATCGCGATTCGCTTCAAGCGCGAGCCGTTGAACATGTTCCCGCAGGGTCAGGAACCCAACGAGCTGGTGCTGAACATCCAGCCGACCGAAGGGATTTACCTGCGGTTCGACGCGAAGGTTCCGGGTCTGGAAAGCAAGCTGCGCGCCATGGAGTTGCAGTTCAACTACACGGATTTCGGACAGGTCGGGCCGTTGGCCTACGAACGATTGATCCTGGACGCGATGCTCGGTGACCCCGCCCTGTTCCCGCGCGAGGACGAGGTCGAGGCGAGCTGGGCCTGGATCGAACCATTAATTGAAGCGAACATTCAACCAGAAATCTACGAGTCCGGTTCTCAGGGACCAGCCAGCGCGGACGCGCTGATCGGAGAGGATCGCTCGTGGCGGACGCTGTAAAACGCGTGCTCGAGAACCCGGACGCTGTGGCAACGGCAGTCGCGGAATCCTTCCGGGAACTCGCGCTCGAGGCGATCGGTGCGCAGGGACGCTTCTCGTTCGCGGCGGCGGGTGGCAGCACCCCGAAGCTGGCGCTCGAGGCGATATCACGGTTGGACGGCGTGCCGTGGGACGGCGTTCACGTCTTCTTCGGCGACGAACGCTGCGTGCCATCGGACGACGACCGATCCAATTTCAAGATGGTCAAGCTGGCGCTCTTGGATCGCGTCGGCATCCCTCGCGGCAACGTTCACCGCATCGAGGGCGAGCTCGGGCAGGACGCCGGAAAAGCCGAGTACGCCTCCGAACTCGAGGTTTACTTCGATGGCGCACCCCAGTTCGATCTGATTCACCTCGGCCTCGGGCCGGACGGCCACACCGCGTCGTTGTTCCCCGATTCGGACGCGCTGGAATCCAGCGAACCCGTCGTGACCAGCTATCCCGGCCCGACGCTCGAGCCTCAGGTGGCGCGCGTCAGCCTTGGATTGAGCGTGCTGAACGCCGCTCGGAACGTGCAATTCATCGTCACGGGATCGGGCAAGGTCGATGTTTTAGCGCGCCTCGAGCCGGAAAACCTGCCCGGCGCTCGAGTTCACGGTCTGAACCTGACCTGGTTTCTGGATCGCGCCGCCGCCGGAACAATTTAGCCTCGAGGCACGAGAACACCGTCCTGCACGCCTTCATTCATTCGCGTGCTGGACGGTGTTTTTGGTTTACAGACTCGATCTCGAGCATCAAAAAAGCCCCCGCTGGCGCGAGGGCTCGGAGAAACTTCAAACCTTACGCCTGGTTGCCGCTGCCGCAACTGCTCGAGCCTTCGCCCTCGGGCACGCTCGCGCCGTCGGTGCGGAAGCTGTGGCCGCAACCGCAACTCGAGGTCGCATTCGGGTTTTCGACGATGCTGAACCCGCCGCCGAGCATGGTCTCGACGAAATCGACTTTCGCGCCCTGCAAGTAGGGGATGCTCATCTTGTCCACGACAATCTTGACGCCGTGGCTTTCATAAAACGTATCGCCGTCCAGGGTGCGGTCGTCAATCGCCATGCCGTAGCTGTAGCCGCTGCAACCGCCAGATTTGACGAAGACGCGCACGGCAGCGTCCTGTTTGCCATTTTTTTCCAGGATTTCGTGGGCTTTTTGCGCGCCGAATTCGGTGATGGTGATCATGGAAGCCTCCTCGAGACCTCGAAATGGGTGGGGTGTTCGCGAGCCGGAACGGTCTCAGCGTAGCACTGTGGCGCGGTACCGATGGTGTAACGCGATACGTGAGATGGCGAAATGTTTCCTATTTTTTCGTCGGTCACAGCTTTCGCAGCTTACGCCCACGGTCAGTAACGGACATGACACTCGGAATGTAGTCCAGTCATCCGGGTTTCTGTAGCTCGAGACTACGACCATGCTCGGTGCGCCAAGTAAACTGTCTGGTATGGAGCTACCGCTGTTTCCGATCGGCGAGATCGTGCTCCTTCCGGGCATGGGATTGCCCATTTACGTGTTCGAGCCGCGCTACCGCGAGTTGCTGGGGCGCGTGCGGGCGTCCGGTGAACCGTTCGGGATTCCGTGCGTGCTGCCGAACGAAACCGAATCCGATCAGGCCGATCAGTCCAACGCAACCGGGACTGAGTCCCAGATCGCGCGGGTGGGATCGTTGGCGCACTTGACGCAGGTCAGTTACAACCAGGACGGAACCGCTGAAATCATGGTCGTCGGCGGTGAGCGCTACAAGATCCTCAGCGTGGACGATCAGAAATACCCGTATTCCGTGGCTGAAGTGGAGCTCGATCCGTTGGAGCCGAGCAACCCGACCTGGGTGCGCGGGCTGGCGCAGGAGGTGATCGAGCGCTTCCTGGTGAAGTTTCAGGATCGTTTCGGTGACGTGCGCGCGGACGTGCCGGAAGATCCGGTCTTGAAGGCGTCATTCGTGGCCGCCAACTTGCGTCTGCGCGGCCCTCAGGGTCAGCGCGTCCTGGAGGCGCGCACGCTCCTGGAGCGTTTCGAGATCATCTCAGAGTTGATGGGCGTCGAACAGCGCACGCTGAACTGAGAAGACCGTCCCGCACGCGTCTCTTTGGACTTAAAGAACACCGTCTAGGACGGTGTTCTTTATCAATATCACGTTGTTCGGTGGTGGCCCAGCTTGCAACACGGCGCGCTCAAATGCGTTACGGTGAATGAGAATGATTTCCGATCCGGTCTTCGACGATGGCAACGTCGATTCGACGCGAAGAACCAACACGGGGACAGTCATGCTGCGCGGAATGCTCGAGGCGCTGCCCGCGCTTTCCTGGCTGGCGGATCGTTCGGGCACGGTCAGGTTCGTCAACCGTCGCTGGACGGAACACGTCGGGCTGGACGCGCTGGGCTTGAGGATCGAGGAACTGGGCGAATTCCTGCACCCCGAAGACCGCGAACTCTTCAACGAACGCTGGCTCGAGGCCAGGCGAGCGCAGAGCGGGGTCGCGCTGGAATGCCGCTGGCAGCGCTTGAGCGAGGAAGCCACCTGGTTTCGCACGAGTCTGGAACCCGTGCTGGAACCCAACGGCAGAATGCTGGGCTGGTTGGCGATGTCCACCGAGACGGACGCCGTTCACCGTTACCGCGCGGGCGCGAGTTTTCTGGCGGACGCGAGCGAGGCCTTGATCGGATCGCTGGAACTCTCGACCACGTTGCGCAACCTGGCGCGGTTGAGCGTGCCGAAACTGGCGGATTTCTGTTCGATTTATCTGGCCAACGAGCAGGGGTTGCTCGAGCGGGTCGAGACGATCCACCGCAACCCGAGCAAGGCCTGGGCGTCGCAGGCCCTGAAAGCGCAATCTCCGACGATCGATCCAGCGCAGGCGGGCGTGATCGGGCAGGTTTTCAACGATGGCCTGACGCGCCGGATCAACCACGCCTCGCGGCGCGAAGCGCGGATGGAAGTCGATCCGAAATCGTTGCCGGAAGCCTTCGCGGATGCTTTAGCGCCGGAGAACGCGGCCAACACGGTGCAGCAGGCGATCTCGCAGTTACCGATTTCTCAGTTGATCGTGCCGTTGCGTTTACGCTCGAGCGTGATCGGCGTGCTGAACCTGGGCACCAACGAATCCGGGCGGCGTTTCGACGAGCAGGACGAGCGCCTGGCCGAAGAACTGGCGCGGCGCGCCGCGATGAGCGTCGAGATCGCCGGAATTCACGCCAAGGAGCGCGCCGCCCGTCAGGCCGCCGAGGCCGCCGTCAACCGCACGAGCCGTCTGCAAACCGTCACCGCCGCCCTGGCCGAAGCCTTCTTGCCGACCGACGTGGCCGAGATCGTCGTTTACCAGTCCATTCAGGCGCTCGGGGCGGACGCGGGAGCGGTATATACGGTTTCAGCCGATGGCCAATCGCTGGAACTGGTGCGCGCCGTCGGTTACGCCGAGGTCGGGCTGGACGAAAAGCGTTCGCTCGAGCTGGCGCGGCACCTGCCCTTGACGGATGCCGCCCGCGAACAACGCGCGATATTGATCGATTCCGCCGCGCACTGGAACGAGCAGTACGCGCCCCTGACCGACCCGCACGGCTCGCCGATCGAGGGCGCGTGGATCGCCGTACCCTTGGAGCTTCAGGGGCGCTTGCTGGGCGCGATGGAACTGTCCACGCACACGCCCAGAAACTTCAACGAGGCCGAACGCGGTTTCGCGCTGACCATCGCGCGCCAGTGCGCGCTGGCGCTCGAGCGTTCGCGCCTGTTCGCCGCCGAACTCGAACTCAAAGCAGACCTGGAAAGACGCGTCGAGGAACGCACCCGCGAGTTGGGTGCGCGCAACGCGGAACTCGAGGCCTTCGTGTACACCGCCAGCCACGACCTGCGCGGGCCGTTGTTGTCCATTTCCGGCATGGCCAGCATGAGCGCCGACGCGGTTTCGCGCGGGGATACAACCGAAGCGGGCTTCGCGTTGGAGCGCGTGGCGGACAACGTCAAACGCATGAACCGCTTGCTGAACGATCTCTTGACCGTCTCTCGGGTCGGACGCACCAGCGATCCGCCCGAAACCCTGGATTTGGGCGAGATCGTGGCTGGCATCACCGCTGAACTCGAGAGCCGACGCCGCGTGCGCGGCGCGCGCCTGGATTTCCCGCAGACCTGGCCGGTCGTGCGAATGGTCAGGAGCGAACTCGAGCAGGTGATTTCCAACCTGCTCGAAAACGCCCTGCGCTTCGCCGGACGCCCCGGCGAGCCGCCGACCGTCTGGATGGACTGGGCGGCGGACGGTGCGAACATGGTTCGTCTGCGCGTGGCCGACAACGGCCCCGGCATTGCACCCGAGCACCGCGATCAGGTGTTTCAACTCTTCTGGAAGCAGGGCGATGCCGGAACGGGCGTCGGGTTGTCGATCGTCAAACGCATCGCGCAAAGCGTCGGCGGGCGCGTCTGGCTGGACGACAGCCCGGACGTGCGCCTCGGTGGGGCGTGCTTCGCGGTGACGCTGCCGACCCCGAATTAGGTGTTAAAACTGCGTCCTGGACGGTGTTCCTGGTGGAATGGCCGTCCGGCACGCCTTATATTTCGAGAACCCAGCCCGAAGGTGACTCTCCGTCAGCTCGCTCGAGCTTCCGTCAGTTCCAGAAGCACCTGGATCACGCGGGCGGTCATGCCCCAGATGTCGTAGCCGCGCCAGTCGTAATGGATCACCTCGCGCGGGCCGATGCCGGATTCCGAGCTCGGGAAGCGCATGCCGGGCGCGGGCTGGCGCGTCTCGAGACGAGGTTCCAGTGCGATCAGATCGGAAATCGGCACGAACAAGACTTCGCTGACTTCTCGCGCATTTAATTCCAGCCGGGGCTGCGCCGAAATCGCGGCCAGGAGCGGCGTGACCAGAAAGCCCTGAGGCGTCCAGACATCGTCCAGCAAACCGATGGGGCGCACCAGGTCGCGTTCCAGGCCGACCTCCTCGTGGGCTTCGCGCAGCGCACCCGTCAGCGCGTCCTCGCCGGGTTCGAGCGAGCCGCCGGGGAAGCTGATCTGGCCCTTGTGCGTCGGCAGATCGTTGGTGCGAACCGTCAGCAGGATTTTCGGTTGCGGCTCGAGCGTCAAACCGACCAGCACGGCGGCGCGGCGAAATTCTGGAATTTCCAGGGTCGCGCGCTGGCGCAGGTTCAAAGCGTCCGTCCAGCGTTCCGGGCGTTCCGGCCAGTCCTCGAGCTTCAAGCTTTCGCCCCCGAAACCGCGACCCGCACGCGCCGATCTGCGCGCTCCCGCAGCGCAATTTCCGGGTCGATGCCCGCACCGCGCGCCCAGGCCACGACCGCTTCGAGCACGTCTGAAACGCCATCGGCATCGTCCGTGGCGCGCCTGATGGCCTCGAGCGCATCCGCCTTTGCGCCCTTCGGAAGCTCGAGCGCTTTGGCCACTTGCGCCGCTCGAGCCAGCGCCCCGAGCGCCCTCGGGACGCGCTCTGCGGGGTGTTTCTCGGGTTTGCCCGCGCGTTCCTGCGCCTTGATCGCCTGCCAGTTGGTCACGACGTCCTGGCTGTCCGCAACGTTGACGGTGCCAAAAACGTGCGGGTGGCGACGGATCAGCTTTTCGACGATGGCGTTCTCGACGGATTCGTAAGAAAACGCGTCCGTTTCTTCCGCGATCACGCTGTGAAACGCGACCTGCAACAGCACGTCACCGAGTTCGGATGCGACCTCGAGCGGTTCCTCCGTGCCGATGGCATCGACCGCTTCAGCGGCCTCTTCCAAGAGGTACGGTTTGAGGCTTTCGTGGGTCTGTTCCCGATCCCACGGGCAGCCGTCCGGGGCGCGCAGGCGGCGCATGACGCTCAAGAGTTTCTCCATGCGTTCATCGTATCGCCTGGGTTCGGATCGAATCGGCTGGCGGGTCGCAGATGGCCCAGCTTCTTCACGTCGGGTACTCGAGCGACCCCGGCTCGGGAAGACCGTCCAGCACGCGAATCCTCGAGCTTCAGAAACGCCGTCCTGGACGGTCTTCTTAGAACAGTTCGCTCTTTGAGTCGGGATCGTCGCAGGCTCGAGAACCAGCCCTTGACGCACCAAAAACTCGAGCCTCGAGGAACCAGTCCCCGAGGCTCGAGCGGATTGAAGGCTTAGCGGCCAAACCCGAAGGTCTGCTCGTCGAACTTCCAGTCCAAGCGGAAGTACAACCCCGGTTGCAGGTTGAACGCGCCCAGTCCGGTCGCGCCGTTCAGGTTCAGCCCGACCGTGAACAGAAAGCCGTCGAACACCCGGTAAGAACCCTCCAGGCCGAACACCAGGGCGCTCAGGCCGTTCGATGGGCTGAAGATGTAGCTGGCGGCCAGGCCCGCACCCAGGCGATCCGTGAAGAAGTACGTCACGCCACCCGCGATCTTGGCGGTGAAGTCCGTGGCGCTCGCCAGGTACGCGCTGCCGAAGCGCACGAAGAAGCGTTCAGAAGCCTGGTAGCCGAACCACAGTTCGCCCTCGATCTGGTCGACGGGCTTGCCACCGGATTGCGGCGCGTAGAAACCGAAGCGGCCACGGTTGTTGGTCAGGATGCTCCAGTCGTCGCCCCGGTACGCGCCCGCGATGCTGAACTTGCCGCCCTCACCTTCCGGGCCGTTGGCGTACTCGAGGCTCGGGCCGAGCACCAGTTCGGGCGAAAGCTCGAAGATTCCACCCAGGCTGTAGACCTGTTTCACACCGGACGGCTGGATCGAGTAGGTGGCTCGAGCGCTGGCCTTGGTGCGCTCCTGGCTGTACAGAAGTCCCAGGTACAGGCCGCCCGTGCTGGGCGAGGCGACCGGTGAGATCAGTTCGCCGCCGAGTTGGGCGCTGAAGTTTGAACCCAGCGGGATGTTCGTGTCCAGACCCAGGCGCGCGCGGCTGGCGTTGCCATCCGTCGTGTCCATGTCGTAGGTCGCTGAAATGTTGGTCGTACCGAAAGCTTCGGGCGTCTCGAGCGCGTTGCCGAGCGCGACGCGCAGCAAGTCGGCGTTGGCGAAGGCTCCTCGAGCGCCGAAGCTCAGTTGCTGGCGCACGCCTGCGGGTTCGTAGATCAGCGTGTCCGCCAGGCGAATCCCGAAGTTCGAGCTGATGGCGTAATCGATCAGGAAGGCGGTCTGGCCGTAGGTTCCGCCCGTGATCGGCACGCGCTGCGTGGCGGCGAAGGTGAACGCCCCGATCGGGATTTCCAGGCCGCCCGTGAGCCACAGTCCGGTCAGCGGCGAGTCGTTGGAGGCTCCACCCGTGAACTCGAGCTTACCCGCCAATCCGAGCGCCGCCGTCAGGAAGCCGAAGCGGTTGCGCGCCTCGAGGCTGAAAGCGTCGTCCGCGTTGCCCGCGCTCGAGCCGGTGAAGTACTGGTTGTGCGCCAGGCTGGCGTTGATGCTGAACGTCTCCGACGGACGCCAGGTGAAGTTGGCCTGCACCGCGCGGCCCGTGCCGGAACTGGTGGCGGTGTTCGGATCGACGTAACCGGGCCAGAGTTCCTGGTAGCGGAAGTTGAATTGCGCGTTGGCGGAATTCGTGCTGAACTGCGCCGCCAGCGCCGGGGCGGAACCGCTGATGCTGCCTTCGACGCTGAATTGCAGGTTTTCCGCGTTGTAGCCGATGCCCGCGCCGAGCAAGCCCAGGTTGGCGACGGGATCGTAGTACAGGCCGGTGGCGCTGAGGCTCCAGGCGCTGCCCAGGTTCAGTCTGGCCTGCGCGCCTGCGCGCAATCCGAAGCTCGGGACGCTCGAGCCGAACTGGACTTCCAGGAACTGCGGGTTGCCGTTGGCGTCTTGCGCGGTCAGCGGCTTGCTGAGTTCGATCACGCCAGAACCGTAATCGATCTGGTAATCGCGTCCGCGCACCAGCGCGGTTTCGCTGATCTTCAAGCTGGGGTTGTTGCGGTCGTACACGACCACCACGGCGCGTTCGCTCGAGTCCACGACGGGCTTGCCGATCAGGTAGAGCGCCGAGACATCGCCCTGCTTGCGGTAAAAATCGTTGGCGTTCGGCACCCAGGCCGCGAAGGCGTTCACGGCGAACGCATCCGTGCGGATCAGGCCCTGCAAGCCGTTGAAATCCTGCGCGTAACGGTTTAGCAGACCCGTGAAGCCCGTGTTGATCTGGCCGTACATCACGTAGCTTTGGCCCTTCTCGAGCTTGATGTAGGTGCCTTCGCTCGAGCGCGCGTCCGCGCCCAGGATGCTGGAATCGCCCAACAACGGGAAGCGTTCATACGGGTTGGCGGGCGGCAGCAGGCTGCCGGTGACGCTCAGAGCGCCGTCGTAGGTGGCGCGCCAGTTGACCGCGATGGTCAGCACCGCGTCGCCGAAGACGTTGCCCCGAGCGAACGCCCCGAGCGATCCGGCCACCGAGAATGGGTCACTGCCGAACGGCAGGTTGAGTTGCACGCCGGTCGCGCCGAGGGCGACCCACGGGCGCGGCGAATCCTGCACCGGAAGTTGCGCTGGCGCGAGTTCAACCACGCTCAGGTCTCTGGCGTTCCAGCGCGTGCTGGATGAAACCGTGCCGCCCGCGTTGGTGATGCGCGCCTGCGCGGTCACGTCGTTGACGGGCGGGTTGGCGTTGAACTGCTGGTTCAGGCCGGTCAGTTTGACGATCGCCCGACCGTTCTCGAGCCTGGCCTGGTAGCCGGATTGTGCGGGTGCGGCGTCCGGCGCGGCGGGTTCCGGCGAGACCTCCAGGGTCACGAAGGCATCGTTGGCGGGCTTGCCGTCCCTGTCGAAGGCTTCGATCAACAGGGCGGGTTGGTCGGTCTGCGCGTTGGTCAGTCGGACGGGCGAGAGGCGGATGCTGGTCGCGGGGCCGCCGACGGGTTGGGTCTGTTCAACCGGCATTGCGCCGAAGGGTCGCGCCGCCGCGAAGGCCTCGAGCAGTCCGGCATCGCCCTGGGCCAGCCGCAGGTCGCCCAGCCCGACGAGCTGACCCGCGATGCTGTTCGGGTCGAGCGCGACCGGGTTGCGCGTCTCGGGCGCGGCTGAGCGAGCGCCGGGCAGCACCAACAGCACGCCGACGCGGTCTTTGGGCATCTCGAGCGCAGTCGTGTGCACCAGGCGGTACACCACACCCAGGGTCGTATCGGCATACATCACCAGATTCGTACCGCGTCGGCTGGCGACCTGGGCTCTCAAGCCGAATCGTGCGAGCGCGGCGGGCGTGGCCGGAATCACCCAGAACAAGCGGTCACCGGACACGAGCGGATCGCCGATGGGCGTGAGTGCCGCATCCGCGTTCGGCGTCCATTCGCCCGTGGTCGGCAGGGCGGTTTCCTGAAGCTTGGGATTTTTGAGCAATCGGCTCGAGCCCGCGATGTAGTTCGAGCCTGCCGGGATGCGGTCGGCCAGCACAATGTAGCCGTTGGTGGGCGCTTCATTTACGCGAGCCAGCAGCACGACTTCGCTCTCGCGGCGGGCGGCGGGCAGTTCGTTGGCGGTGGCGTTGATCGAGAGGCTGTCGGTGATCCCGCAGTCGGGCTCGAGGTTCGCGCGCAAGACACCGTCCTGGACGGTCTTCGTGGCCTTCACAGGCACTGTCAGGGACAGCGGTTTGTCTTTTGATATCTGCCCGTCGAGCTTCAACGGTGCCGTGGTGGACAGACCATCCGGCAGCGTCAAACTGATCGAAGCGGGGATCGGGTACGGGAACGCGCTCGAGGCGGTCGCCGTCACGTTGGCCGACTGACCGAGCTTCAGATCGAGCGTTTTCGGCTCGAGCTTGAGCGCGCTGGCAACGGCATATTCCAGGTTCGCAGCGGCGGTTTCGCCGTCCCTGACGGTGATCTTGACGGGGCTGGTGCTCGAGCCCGCGACGGCTTCGGGGGTCACGGTGTACTCGCCAGGCGCGAGCGAGACGGCGGCGGGCGTCTGGTAGCGCTGGCCGTTGAGCGTGAAGGCTGGCCCGCTGATCGGGCTGCGCGAACCGCAAGAGACGGCGGTGGCCGTGACGCGCACGGAACCCTGGGCGGGTGGGCCGACCTCGACGGTGTTCTCGGCGGTGTTGTTGTCGCTCACCGGATCGGGCTCGTTGCCTTTAACCAAGGCAGCGTTGACCAGTTTGCCCGTCGCGTTGGCGGCGCTGGTGGTCTTGACGGTCGCACTGGCGCTCGCACCGTTGGCGAGGTTCCCGAACGCACAGGTGATCGTGTTGCCCGTCGACGCGCAGGTTCCCTGGCTCGAGATGGCGCTGTTGAACGTCAGACCACTGGGCAGCGCGTCCGTCAGCGTCACGCCGGTCGCATCGGATGGGCCGCTGTTGGTGACGCTCAAGGTATACGTGACCGGATCGCCGGGTCGGATGCGGGTGGCGCTGGCGGTCTTGGTCACGGCCAGATCGGCTTGCGCGGGTAGCGCCGCGATGCTGACCGTGGCGCTCGCCTCTGAGGTCTGCGCGTTGAAGTTGATCCTGGCCGTGTTGGTCAGATCACCACTCGCACCAGCGTTGACCGTCGCTGGCAGGCTGAAGCTTTTTGACGCCCCCGGCTCGAGGTCGAAGCGCTCATCGAGCGCCTGTCCGCTCAGTCCGGCGGGCAGCGCGTCCGTCAACTGCACGCCCCTGGCGGGCGCAGCGCCGTTGTTGGTGACGGTCAGTTTGAACGTGACCGTGTCGCCGGGATTGGCGGTGGCCTTGTCCACGGTTTTCTCGAGTTTCAGTTGCGGAACCTGAACGCTCAGTTTGGCGGTCGCGTTCTGGCGCTGGCCTTCCCAGGTGACGGTGGCCGTGTTGACCAGATCGCCGCGCGCCGTGGCGTTGACCGTGGCTGGCACGGTGAAGCTCTTGCTGGCTCCAGGCTCGAGATCGAAGCTTTCGCGCAACCCGTCACCGGTCAAGCCGTCCGGCAGGTTGTCGGTCAGTTGCACGCCCTTGGCGGTCAGGTTGCCGCTGTTGGTGACGTTTAGCGTGAAGTTGACCTTGTCGCCCGGTTCGACGGATTCCTTGTCCACGGTCTTCTGAAGGCTCAGTTGGGCCTTCCCGACGGTGTTGACGGTGCTGGTGTCGGCGGGGCCGCAATCCGCTTCCAGGCTGGCGCGCACCGCACCGCCGGAAATCACGGCGTCAGCCCGCACGGGAATGGCCAGGGTCAGCGGGCGGCTGGCCGAGACTTCGCCTTCGAGCGCGGACGGCCCGGTCGCCGTCAGACCATCCGGCAACACGACCTTGACCTTGACGGGCACGGCGGACGGGAAACCGTTCGTGACCGTCACGCCCAGCGTGGCGGTCTGTCCAACCTGCAGGTTGAGCGTCTTGGGCTCGAGCTTGACCGCGCTGGCAACGGTGTAGGTGAGCGTCACATCGGTGGTTTCGTTCGGTTTGATCACGACCACAGTGACCTTGGCGCTCGAGCCCGGCAAACCGTCCGGCGTCAGTTCGTACTCGCCCGGCTCGAGATCGAGCGTGACCGGAGCCTTGCCCTTGACGCCGTTGATGGTGAAGTTTGCGCTCGGCAGCGGCGTGACGACACCGCAGGCGACCACGGCGGCGTTGACGCGCAGCATTCCCGTGACCACGGCGGGCGGCGGTGGCGGGGGTGGCGTCGGAGCCGCGATGGGGCGTCCGGCAGGCGAAGCGAAGCCCGGAATCTGCACGTAGAAGGGCTGGTCATTCAGGCGCAACCTGACCGCGAAGGCGTTCGAGAATTGCGTGGTGGTCGGCAGGATGCGCGCCAGGATCTTCCAGGCACCCTGGTTGGCCTTGCTGACCACGATCTCGTCGGTGGCCCATTTCGCATCCGCAGAGGAGGTCAACTGGCGGCGTTTGCCGTCCGGAAAGACCAGCGTCAGGATCATTTCTTTGGGGCCGTCCACGTCGTAGTTGGAGAGTTTGATCCTCTTGCCGATGGCGCTCGAGGGCAGGTTGATGAAGCCCACGACCTGATCCTGGTCGAATCTGCCGCGCGCGTTGACGGTGAACTGGCTGGCTTCGATGCGAACGCCTGCGCTGGCGCGCAAGGCGAAGGCATTCTTGCCCGTACCGAGAGAATTGACGGTCATCGGGTAGATGCCCGCTTGCAATTTGCCGCCGTAGAACTGCACCCAACTGTGCCGGTTGCCGGGCATGAACGCCTGTTTGTACAGGCTCGAGCCGTCCGGTCGGGTGATGGCGAAGGTGGATGTCAGCGTGGCCGTCTTGCCGTAGAGTTCGTCGCCGTAGTAGCCTGTTCGGCTGCGCTTGTTGGCGTAGTCGTTCAGGTTGATCTCCGGGCTGTAGACCTCGATGCTCGTCTCTCGGTCGGCTGCGGCGGCGGGAACGACGATGCGGTAATCCTCATTGCCGATCTTCCAGCCGACCCCGTTGCCGACGCTGGCCAACGGCAGGTTCAGGCTGGCCGGGTTGGAGACCTCGACCGATTGGCCACGCGTCTGCGGGAGCGCGAGCACCAGCCCGAAGGCCGCCAATCCGAGCGCGATGCCGGATCGGGTTCTCGGGCACCAAGACCGATTGACCAGCGATCTCAGGATGTGATGGGCAGCGTTCATCGGATCACCTCGTCGTAATTGATGTCAGGATCCGTGACCACCTGATCCGGCGGTAATCCCGTGAAGATCGCGTATGAGAGCGTGTACTTGCCCGGCTCGAGCGTGCCGGGAACGATGATCTTGCCGTCCTGGACGGTCACGGGGATCAGCGCACCGTTCGGGCCGATCAACGTCACCGGGCCGCGCGTGCTGCCAGCGGGCAGCGGGTCGGTTAGCGTCAGGTTGGAGACGGGCTTGTCTACGGTGATCGCGACCTGGATCGCGTAACCCGCGCCGCCCTGCTGCAAGGTCTTGACCAGCGTGACCGCGCCTCGAGTCACCGTCGTAGATCGGGCTTTGGTGGCTGCGCCCTTGCTCGGGTAGAGCGGGAAATCTTCGTTGTCGATGCCGCCGCCGATGCCCGGACGGACGTAGCGCGTGCCGCGCTGACCCTGGTCGTCCGGGACGGGTTTGGGCGCGTACGGTGCGGTCAAGGGGTCGAGCCGCACGGCGTACAAACCGGGCGCGACATCCGGGATGCTGTACCGACCCAGCGCATCCGTCACGGCGTAACGACCGTCGCTGAGGTAGACCCGCGCCCCGGCCAGCGGCGTGTCCACGCCGGACTCGAAGCTGTTGTTGTCGTTCGCGTCGAAGTACACGCGCCCGACGATCACGATGTTGTTGGTGAAGACGCCCAGATCGACCTTGACGGCGGCAGAGGCCGCGTTCGATCTGACCTGACCGCCGAAGGCGCTGGCGGTGGCCGTATTGATCAGGTTGCCTTCCGGCACCAGCGGCGTGACGTTGACCGAGAACTGCACCCTGGCCTTGGCTCCGGGTGCGAGCACGCCCGGAACGCTCCAGACGAGCCTCTGCACCTGGCGGCCCCTCTCGTCGGCCTGGGTGGTGACGGTCGGTTCTATGGCCTGCCCATTGACCAGGCTCGAGCCCGCGCGGTAGATCAAGCCGAACGGCAGCACGTCTTCGACGCGCAAGTCGGGCATCGGGACGCTCGATTCGTTGAACGCCTCGATGGTGTAGGTCAACGGTTCACCGACCCTGGCGATGGGCTGACCGACGGTTTTGGTCAACCGCAACTTGCCCTGCGCCAGCGGCACGGGGTTGACGTTGATGGGCGTCGGCGCGTTCTCGGTCAGTTCGGTCGGGTCGTTGTTGCCGTTCGGGTCGGGTTCCGGCACGGCGGTCGGGTCGGTCTTGTTGAAATTGGGATCGTCGTTGGAGCGGTCGCTGACCGTCTGCGCCGGGTTGCCGCCGGAGGCCGGAGCCGTTCCCTGCGCCAGCACGCTGTTCTGGTACGGGCCGTAGCTGCCGTTGGGCGTCACCCGGACGGTGAAGCTGATGCGGCGGCTCTCACCGATGGCCAGGTTGGTTCCAGCGGCCAGCAGGTTCTTGTTGGTTGACCCGTTGAAGCTGGCGTTCGCGCCCGCGCCGGTCACGCTGGTGACGGTGAAGGCGGACGGCGCGGGGAAGGTCAAGTTCAAATCATCGTTGGCGATGGCGTTGTTCAGCACGGTGTTGCCGTAATTCTTGACGTACACCACGAAGCTCACGTCGAAGCTACCGTCCGGGTTGAGGGTCGGACCGCTCGAGACGGCTTTGGCCGTGCCGATCACCGGCTTGGGCGAGAGGCTGATCGGGGTGGGTTTGTTCTCGGTGGCTTTGGTCGGGTCGCCATCGCCGGACGGGTTCGGGTTGGTACCGTCGGTGGATCGGTCGCTAACCGTCTGGGCAGGGTTAGCACCCACGGCGGGCGCGGTTCCGGTGGCGATCACGGTGTTCTCGAACAGCCCGAAATTGCCATTGGGAACGATGTTGAGCGTAAACGTGATCTTGCGCGATTCGCCGGGGTTGAGGCTCACCCCCGCACCCAGCAGGTTCTTGTTGGATGACCCGTTAAAGCCTGCGTTCGAGTCCGTCCCGCTGACGCTGGAAACCGCGAAGGTCATCGGGGCCGGGAAGATGGTGGTCAGATCATCGCTGGCCTGGGCATTTGAGAGCGTGACGTTGCCGTAGTTCTTGACCACGACCGTGTAGGTCACGTTGTACGTACCGTTCGGTTGCGGCAGCGCCGGGCCTGCGGCTTTGGCCGTGCCGATCACCGGGTTGGGTGCGAGGTTGACGGGGGTGGGTTTGTTCTCGCTGGCCTGGGTCGGGTCGCCGTCGCCGGACGGATCCGGGTCGGTGCCGTTGTTGGACACGTCCGTCACGGGCACGGGGTTCGGGTTGGCGGTGGTAGATGGCGGCGTGCCGGAGGCCAGCACGGTGTTGTTGAACGGCCCGAGGTTGTTCGCGCCGGGCTTGAGGTTGACCACGAAGGTGACGGTGCGCGTCTCGCCGGGGTTGAGGGCGATGCCGTCCTTGAGGAGTTTCTTGTTGGTCTTGCCATCGAAGCTGGCGTTGGCATCCGTACCCGTCACGCTCGAGACCGCGTAGGTCGCGGGTGCGGGGAAGGTTGCAGAGAGCTCATCGGTGGCCTGAGCACCGTACAGCACGGTGTTGCCGTAATTCTTGACCAGCACGGTGTAAGTGATGTTGTAGCTGCCGTCCGCCTGAACGCCGGAAGCGCTGGCGGCCTTGGCCGTGCCGATCGCAGGTCTGGGGGTCAGGGTCACGACGGTCGGGTTGTTCTCGCTGGGCTCGGTCGGATCGCCATCGCCGTTGGGGTCGGGGTTCAGGCCGGAGTTGGAGTTGTCGGACACGTCGGTGACGGGCGGCGCTCCGGGGGGCGTGCCCCTGGCGATGACGTTGTTGTTGAACGGCCCAAAGTTGCCGTTCGGCACGACCCGGACGCTGAAGCTGACCGTGCGCGATTCGCCGGGGTTGAGGCTCACGCCCGCGCCCAAGAGGTTCTTGTCGCCCGAACCATCGAAGTTCGGGTTGGCGCTCGAGCCGGAGACGCCGGTGACGGTGAAGCTGGCGGGCGCGGGGAATGTGGCGGTGAGGTCATCCGTGCCCTGCACATTGCTGAGCGCGACGTTGCCGTAGTTCTGGATCAGCACGTTGTAGCTGATCGTGTAGCTGCCGTCGGGTTGCAGGGCTGCCGCACTGGCGCTCTTGGCCGAACCGATCAGCGGATTCGGGGTCAGGGAGACGCGGGTCGGGTTGTTCTCGGCGGGTTTGGTCGGATCGCCGTCACCGGACGGGTTCGGGTTGGTGCCCGTGTTGGAGGTATCGGTGACGGTCTGCGGGCCGCCCGGCGTGCTGGTGGGCGTCGTGCCCGCAGCCAGAACGCTGTTGTCGAACGGGCCGAAAGCGCCGTTCGGTACGACATTGACGGTGTAGGTGATGGTGCGCGATTCGCCGCTCTCGAGCGCGATGCCCGAGACGATCAGGTTTTTGTTGGACGATCCGTTGAATCCCGCGTTCGCGCCGGAACCGGACACGTTGGAAACCGTGAAGCTCGTCGGGCTCGGGAACGTCAGCGTCAGGTTGTCGGTCGCGCTGACGTTCTCGAGGCGGATGTTGCCGTAGTTCTGTACGACCACCGTGTACGTCAGGGTGTAACTGCCGTTCGCCTGACGGATCGCGGCGCTGACCGCTTTGGCCGTACCGATGACCGGGTTGGGCGAGAGGCTCGTGCGGGTCGGCGCGTTCTCGCTGGACTGGGTCGGGTCGCCGTCACCGGATGGGTCGGGGTTCGTGCCGTCGTTGGACAGGTCGGTCACGGGGCTGGGGCTCGGGTTGGCGGTGGTCGGCGGCGGCGTGCCGGAGGCCAGCACGGTGTTGTCGAACGGGCCGAAGCTGTTGTTCGGTTTGATGTTCAGCGTGAAGGTCACGGTGCGCGATTCATCGGGATCGAGGCTCACGCCCGGCGCGAGCAGGTTCTTGTTGGTTGATCCGTTAAAGCTGGCATTCGAGTCCGTACCGGACACGCCGGTGACCGCAAAGACCGTCGGGGACGGGAAGGTTGACTTCAGGTCGTCGGTGGCCTGAACGCCGTTCAGCGCGGTGTTGCCGTAATTCTTGACCAGCACGGTGTAGGTCAGGTTGTAGGAACCGTCCGCCTGGCGGATCGCGGCGCTGACCGCTTTGGCCGTGCCGATGACCGCGTTCGGCGCGAGGCTGACCGTGGTGGGTGCGTTCTCGGCGGGCTGGTTGGGGGTGTTGTCACCGGACGGGTTGGGGTTCGTGCCATCGTTCGAGAGATCCGTGACGGGCGACGGGTTCGGGTTGGCGACGGTCGCCGGGGGTGTCCCCTGCGCGATCACGGTGTTGCTGAACGGTCCGAAATTGCCGTTCGGCACGACGTTGACCGTGAATTGCAGCGTGCGGCTCTGCCCGACGGAGAGGCTCGTGCTCGCCGCGAGCAGGTTCTTGTTCGACGATCCGTTGAAGCTCGCGTTGACGCCCGAACCGGAGGCGCTCTTGACGGTGAAGGTCGTGGGCGACTGGAAGGTCTGGGTCAGGTCATCGCTGGCGCTGACGTTCTGCAGCGCGACGTTGCCGTAATTCCTGACGATCACGCTGTAGGTGATGTCGTAGCTGCCGTCCGCCAAGCGCGTCGGGCCGCTCGAGACCGTCTTGGCGGTGCCGATCACCGGGTTCGGGTTGAGGTTGACCGGGGTCGGGTCGTCCTCGCCGGGATCGTTGGGCTTGTTGTTGCCGTTCGGGTCGGTGTTCGAGCCGTTGTTGGAAACGTCCGTGACGGTCGTACCGGCGGGCGATGCGGCGGTCGCGGTGGCGGTGTTGTTGAACGGTCCGAACGCACCGTTCGGCACGATCCGTACCGTGAAGGTCACGGTTCTCGAACCACCCAGGCTGAGGTTGACGCCAGCGGTGAGCAGATTCTGGTCGGTGGTGCCGTTGAAGCTCGCGTTCGCGCCCGAACCCGAAACGCTGGTAACGCTGAAGGTCGTCGGGGTGGGGAACGTGTTGGACAAGTTGTCCGTGACCTGGGCACCGTTCAGCACGGTGTTTCCAAGATTCTCGACCAGCACGGTGTAGGTCACCAGGTACGCGCCGTCCGCCTGAAGCACCGCTGCACTGGCGCTTTTGGCGACACCGATGACCGGGTTCGGGCTGAACGAGACGGGAGTAGGCGCGTCCTCGCCGGGATCGTTGGCTCGAGCGTTGTTGTTCGGGTCGGGGTCGGTGCCGTTGTTGGACGCATCCGATACTGCCGTCGGGTTCGGATCGAGCGCGGTCGGGGCGGGTTTACCGGAAACGTTGACGGTGTTGTTGAATGGCCCGAAGTTCGTGCCGGACAGTTTGACGTTGACCACCAGGGTAATCGTGCGCGATTCGCCGGGGTTGAGGCTGACGCCCGCACCCAGAAGGTTCTTGTCGGAGGAACCGTTGAAGTTGGCGTTCGAGCCCGAGCCGGAGACGGTCGTGACGTTGAAAACCGCGCCCGCGAAGGTCGCAGAAAGGTCATCGGTGGCGGTGACGTTCTGAAGCGTGATGTCCCCGATGTTCTTGACCAGCACCGCGTAGGTCACGTCGTAGCTGCCGTCGCCTTTTGCGGCGCTGGCACTGGCGCTCTTGGCCGCACCGATCTGCGGGTTGGCCGCCAAGTTGACGGGCGTGGGCTTGTCCTCGCCGGGATCGCCGGGGTTGGTGTTGTTGTTCGGGTCGGGATCGGTGCCGTTGTTGGAGACATCCGATACCGCCGGGCCGGTCGGTGGCGTGCCGGTGGCGGTGACAGAATTGTTGAACGGCCCGAAGCTGTTGTTCGGCACGATGTTGACCGTGAAGGTGACCGTGCGCGATTCGCCAGCGTTGAGCGTCACGCCAGGTGCCAGAAGGTTCTTGTTGCTGGTGCCGTTAAAACTGGCGTTCGAGCCCGTGCCGCCGACCGCCGTGACGCTGAAGGTCGTCGGGGCCGGGAAAGTCGTGGACAGGTCATCCGTGGCCTGCACGTTTGAAAGCGTGACGCTGCCGAGGTTCTTAACCAGCACGCTGTAATTGACGTTGAAACTGCCGTTGGCCTGCTTGATGGGCGTTCCGACGACGGCTTTGGCCGTGCCGATCACCGGGAAAGTCGTCAGCGGCGTGGGCGTGTTTTCGGCAGCTTTCGTCGGGTTGCCGTCGCCGGAAGGGTTCGGGTTGGTGCCGTTGTTCGAGGCATCCGTCACGACTGGCCCGCTCGGTGGCGTGCCAGAGGCGTTGGCGGTGTTGTTGTACGGCCCCGCTGCGCCGTTCGGCTTGAGGTTGACCGTGAAGGTGACCGTGCGCGAATCACCGGGGTTGAGCGTGATGCCCGCCGCCAGCAAATTCTTGTTGCTGGTGCCGTTAAAACTGGCGTTCGAGCCCGTGCCACCGACCGCCGTGACGCTGAAGGTCGCGGGGCTGGCGAAGGTCAGGCTCAGGTCATCGGTGACCTGAGCGTTGCTGAGCGCGACCGCGCCGTAGTTCTTGACGAAGACCTCGTAGGTCGCGTTGAAGCTGCCGTCCGCCTGACGATCCGCACCGCTCGAGACGCGCTTGGCGACGCCGATCGAAGCGACGCTGACGGTATCCGAGGCGGTGTTGTCGCCGGTCGTGCCGAGCGAGGGATCCTCGCCGGGCGTGGCGACGCTGGCGGTGTTGGTGATGGCGCTGTTGATCGCGCCGACAACGTTGACGGGCACGTTCAGAATCGGGTAGCTCGAGCCCGCCGCCAGCGCGTCCGAGCGCGTACAAGTCACGGTCTGACCGGAAGCCGTGCAGGCCCAGCCGTTCGAGCCAAAGCTGTTCGAGGTCGGCGTAAATTGCGCGGGCAGCACGTCCGTGACGGTCACAGTTCGACCACCGGTCGATCCGGTCGCGGAGGCCTTGTTGGTGACGGTCAGGCTAAACGTTCCAGTCGAACCAGCGTTGAAGATGGCTGGGGTGTGCGATTTGGCGATGGTCAGATCCGGGTGAACGATCACGACATCCTCTGCCGTAGGGCCACCCGCAGTTCCGTTGTAATTGGAACCCGACACGGTTTGACCGACTGCCGTACCGCCTTCGTAGGTCGTGTTCGATCCCGACGAGGCGTTGGCTGCGGGCGTGATGCGGCGCGTGGCGGTGCTTCGGGTCGGATCGAGGTAATTGGCTTGCGCCGGGTTGTTATACGTGCCCGATGCGACCGTCGCGGCGATGTTGACCGTCAGGGTGATCGTCACCACACCGCCCGCCGGAATGTTGAAATCACCGAACAGCACGCTCGAGGCTGTGCCTTGATTGGTCAACGGGCTGGTCGGCCCCGCCGCGTTCCCCGTGTAAGCCACCGTCGCGGAAGCGAAGCTGAACCCTGCGGGCAGGGCGTCCGCAATCTGCACGCCGCCCGCCGCGCCGGTCGTCCCGGTGTTGGTCGTGCTGATGGTGTACACGGCGGTCACGGGCGGTACCCTGGCTCCGGCTGCGCCCGCGTTGGCTTCAGACTTGGTGGTCTGCACCTGCGGATAGCAGGCTGCTCCGAAGCCACTCGAGAACGGGTCTGAAGCGGTCGTGAAGGTGTTGGCCAGACCCGCCGCACCGGGCGCGGCGTTGTGGGTAATGCCCGCTCCATCGTTGGTGAGGCCGTTTGCCCCGCCCGCGATGGCTGTGCTGATCGTGGCTCCTGGAACGTTGGTCAGAACCACACCGCCACCGCCGCCACCGCCTGGGCCGTGCGGAACCCCGTTATCTCCGGCGGTGTTGCCGCCCCTGCCGCCGTTGACCTGAAGCGTCAAGCTGGCTGTAGGGCTGTTGCTCAGCGCGGAAACCAGCACCGTTCCGCCCGCACCGCCGCCACCCGCACCGTCGGGAGCCGATCCCTGCGCGCCCCGGTCACCGTCGGTTCCGTTGGCACGGATGGTTCCAGACCCGACGATCCGACCGGCCCGAATCAGGACGATGCCGCCGCCGACACCACCGCGCACACCGGTGGTTGCGTTATTGGCATCGCCGCCGCCGCCACCACCGCCCAAAATCAGTCTGTCAACGGCGGGACTCGAGGTGGAACTGGGGAATCCAGGTCGACCGCCCGTGTCCGCGAAGGTCGCCCCGTTCGGCCCGGTACCCGCACCTTCCCAGCCGTAACCACCTTCACCGCCGCGACCACCATTACCGCCGCCGCCGCCGCCCGCGTTGTGTTCGTTGCCGCCACCGCCCGCGTTGGCTGGTGCGCCGCGCGAAAGGTCACCGTTTGGGTAGCCCTGAACGCCGTTATCGATGGCGGTGAATTCGTCCCACATGAATTGCGGTGTGCCCGCCGTTCCTTCGCCTTTGCCAGCGCCGAGCTTGGTCGAGTTGGCGGCGCGGTAAACGGATGATTCGGTGCCCGCCGAGTTGACGGTCAAGTAGCCCGCCCGGAAACCCGCTCCGCTGGCGTCGATGGAGAATCCGCCGAAGCTGAAGTCGCCAGCCACGTCGAAGGCCACGATGCCGCCCGTTTTGCCGTTCCAGCGCGGCGCGGCTACATTCGCAGCCAGCGTCAGGCTCGAGAATTGGGGGACGCGCACCACCTGGAAGGTGCGTTGACCGCGCGTGGCGGTGGGGGTCGCTTGATTGTAGGCGTTGATCAGACCGCCGCCAGCTCCGGCTGCACGGAAATTCAGTGTGCCACCGGTCAATGGCACGGCGCTGGTGGCGACCGCGTATTCGTACTTGCCGGAGTTGTTCATGCTGGTCTGGCCGGAACCGTTGTTCCCAGCCGTTCCTGACCCGTAAGTGTTCGTGTCGCTCGAGTCGATCTGGGCGTCCTGCATCTGGATGACCAAGAGCAGGTCGCCGGACGCGATAGCGACGTTGCCGAAGGAGTTGCCCGCCACGTCGGTCGCCGGCACGGCCCCGAGCGCGATGCTCCTGGTTCCGGCGGGCACGCTCAAGTCTGCGCTCGCTGGTGGGTAGAAGGTATTGACCGGGGCCGTCGCGTTGCGCGGGCCATCGTTTCCGGGGGTCGCACAGATGCCCTGAGCCAGCCCAGGCGAGGCCCAGATCGCGGTCAGGAGCGTGAGCGCGGCCATCAGTCTGATCATTCCGCTAGCTGACTTATGGGCGAGTTGCTCGCGAGCTTTCGAGAACTGGATTGGTAACCCAATGGCAAAACGTACAGGATTCATCGTGACATCCTCCCTCGAGAACGCGAGCTATGGCGAGGCGCACGGCGTGAATATTTCTCTTGTACAGAAGCAAAAATGTCCTGATTTGAATGCTCGATCGATAAAGGCACGATCAAACAACCTGAAATTGAAGAATCCCTGGACACAAATCTTATCCAGTCGTATCGAGTCAGCGTTCGCAATCTGAATCCCCCCGTTGAAACCAGCCATGTTCGCCCCGAGCGTGTGCGAATGAGAAAAAACTGGTCTTTGAA
>CAXTKV010000027.1:22768-36273 GCA_964244895.1 uncultured Deinococcales bacterium | reverse complement strand
TCGGGGTGCTGGTGATACTTTCCGCACCCAGACTGGTGCGAATCAAGTAGACCTGTTGCTTGAGCGTATTCCGGGCTTCGACTTCGGGATCGTCGGGGTACAGGGCGTCCACCATGTCGAGCGCGCTCGCCTCGGTTCGGCCCGCGATGCGGGTTTCCAAGAGATACGCGATGATCTCGAGGCGCTTGCGCGCGCGCGTCGGCACGGGCTGACGGTCTCGCTCGAGCCTGAGAGCGCCGAGCACGCTGAGCCTGGAGGCTGCGGATGGTGTCGGAACGGCCTCGACGACCGGGAAGTAACGGTGCGCCCGGATCGCGGCTGCACCGAAACCGCGCGGCTCGAACCACTCGAGCAGCGCACGGCCCCGTTCGGGATCGCGCTCGAGCCGCGCGATCTCGAGTTCCGTCTCGCGCATCTCGACCTGCAAGCCGAGACCCTCGGCCTGGACGTGCGCTTCGCGCCAGCGCTCGAGCGACCGGACGGGATCGGCGTTCGCCTCGAGCGCGCGGGCCAGGGCGACCGTGCAATCGTACCGATCCTCGATGGAATCCTCGCCGAGGGTGGTCAGCGCCTCCTCGACGAACGCCAGCGCTCCGGGGCCATCGCCCTGCCAGGCAGCCACGCCCGCTGCGGCGCTGAGGACGGACGCGGCGAGTTGCGAGCTTCCAGCGTCCCGCATGTGGTTGAGCGCATCCCGCGCGAATTTGAGGGCCAGCGCCGCCCCGTGCAGCGGTCGCCATTCGGCGTAAAGCCGCCCCAGTTCGCGCTCACAGATGATGCGGTTGATGGTCACGCCGAAGCGCGCGTTCATCTCGTGGGCTTCGAGCAGAACGTTTTCAGCCTGCAAGAAATCACCGAGCCGCATCAGCAGGTACCCGCAAAAAGTGCGGGCGTTGGCCGACTCCCGGACGTTGCCCGTCCGGTCGTAGAGTCCAATCGCTTCGGTCAGATCGAGGCGCGCCTGCTCGAGCCGTCCCAGCCGTTCCAGGTTGATCGCGCGCCCGTACAACCCGGAAGCGAGAATCACGATCTGACCATCCTGGCGTTGCAGTGCGATGCTTTGATCGTAGAGGTGCTGGGCTTCGGGGTAGCGACCCTGGATGCACCGGATGAACGCCAGCGAGTTGACGATCAACCCACGGTTTTGCAGGCTCAGGTCGGGCCGTTCGAGCGAGCGAAGGGTCAGGTCTTCGGCACGAACGAGATCGCCCAGATCGCAATAGGCTTGAATCGCGGTATTGATGCTCGGGCCCTCGGGTTGCTCGGCGAGTTCGGGATGTTCGCGCCAGGTGGCCAGGGCGTCCTCGGCGAGCTGAGCGTGCGCCTGAGCGCGAAAGCGCATATCGACCCAGCGCAGTTCGGAGCGCTCGGTCTGCGAGAGTCCGGCCAGTAGCTTTTCCACCTGCTCGCTGTGGCCCATCAGCGCGAGGACGTTCCCGAGCGCATAGCGCGCCTCGCGGTTCTCGGGTTGCGCCTCGAAAGCGCAACGGGCGAGCCGTTCGCGCGCGCGGTAATCACCGGTCACCTGGAGGGCTTTCTCGGCCTCGAGCGCCAGCCGAGCGCGTTCAGTTCCAGAGGCGTATTCGACCGCCAGCCCTTGCAGGCGCGCGGCGCGCGCCCGGTCATGTTCTTGAGCGCGATGCACGGCGCGCTCGAGCATGTCGAGGGCTTCAGGGTCGCTCAGTCCAGCGTCGCGCATGAATCTTTCGGCCAGTTCGGGCGCGGCCTCCTCGAGCGCAACGATGGCTCGGCGCGAGTACGCGCGCCGCCGCACATTGGGCAACTCGCGCGCCACCACCTCGCCGATCAGAGGGTGCATGAACCCGTCGGCGGACAGCAGGCCCGCCTCCTCGAGTCCCGCGCGGGCGCGGTCGAAGTTCTCGGGCGGCAGGCCAGCCACGGCCTGCCAGACGCCATCGTCCGCACATTCGGTGGGCAGGATCGCTCGCGCCTCGAGCACCGCTCGGGCCTCCGCGGTCGCGGCCTGGCTCGAGACGAGTTGCGAAATCATCGCTTCGATGGTCACGGGGACAAAATGCTCCGGTGGCGCGCGCCAGTTCCAGCGTTTGCCGTCCGACCACAGGAAGCCCTGGCGCGTCAGGTAGCGCGCGAACTCGAGCGCGAACAACGGGTTGCCCATCGTGCGCGCCTGAATCCACCCGAGCCCATCCGGGGGCAAGGTTGCGCCCATCTCGCGTTCGAGCAGCGCCGTCGTTTCGGGTTGACCCAATGGTTCCAGGTGATGGTTTCTGAAAGGCTCAGGAAGTTCCGCGCGGCTGGTGACGATCAGGCCCACGCCGCAGGTGCGCGTCGCGGCGCGCGCGAGCGACACGATCATCTCGAGTTGTTCCGGGTTGGCCTCGTGCAGATCTTCAAAATGCAACACGAACGGTGCGAAACCCGCCATCGTCGCGGCCAGCGCATCGGCGAAGGCGCGCGCCTCCACAGGTTCGCCGCGCGCGGCGCGCTCGAGTTGCGTCTGTACCCAGACGGGCAATCGCTTGGGTCTGGGCAAGGCGCGAGCGATGACCGCCTCGGGTGCGGTGGCGTGCAGACTCAGGTTCGGACACGTCACCTCGCGCAGCACCTGCTGTGCTGCGTGCGTCTTGCCGATGCCGGGTTCGCCCCACAAACCCACCGCCTGCCCGACGCGTCTGGAGACGATCACGTTCAGTTGCCGCGCAATACCCCTGATGATCTCGTCACGCACGCTCAATCCTTTGAATAACCTTATTGGATACTGTCCAGCACGCATTTCTTGAAAAGAGCAGATTCGCGTCCTGGACGGTGTTTCTTGGGTACAGTTCAGGCTGGAACGACCGCCAGGAAATCGACCAACGAATCGGGTAAGGATTCGCTGACCTCGAGCAACCGCGCGCGCCCGTTCAGATAAAGCCTGCGCGCAGCGTGTTGATCCCCGCAGGCTTCAAGCGCCCGGACCGCCAGCCGGAGCGCGGTGGGATCGTAAGGTTCCATCTCGCACAGGATCTGACCCAGCCGCGCCGCCTCGGACGCGTCCGACCCGAGCGCGGCCTCGATGCTGGATCGCAGGGCCGCCCAGATCGCCTCGCGCACGCTCAGGAACCAGCCCTCGCCCAAGCCTTCCAGGTACGCGCCGCGCCACAAGCGGCTATCGCCCGCGTTCAGGAAATCCTCCGCGTCGCTCGAGACCGCGCCCAGCGCGTAACCGTTCGGGGTGCTGGTGATACTTTCCGCACCCAGACTGGTGCGAATCAAGTAGACCTGCTGCTTGAGCGTATTCCGGGCTTCGACTTCGGGATCGTCGGGGTAAAGCGCGTCAACCATGTCCAGCGCGCTGACCTCCAAACGTCCAGCGATGCGGGCCTCCAAGAGCAGCGCCAGGATTTCGGTGCGCTTGCGACCGCGATAGGTCACCGCTCGACCATCGCGTTCGAGCCCGACCGATCCCAGCACGCTGATGCGCGCCGACGCGACGCGCTCGGCGGGTGGAACCGGAGCCAGTCCGAGTTGCGGGAAGAACTCGCGGACGCGCCGCGCGTAAATCGGGTTGGCGTGCGCCTCGAACCAGATGAGCTTGCGCCGCGCGGCCTCCAGGTCACCGGTCAGTCGGTCGATCAGGAGCTCCGCGTTTAAGGCTTCCGCCGTGTTGCCGTGCGCCTCGTAGAGTTCAGCGGCGCGACGCAGGTTCATGAATGCGGCCTCGCGGTTGCCGAGCGCCGCGTTGACCTGACCCAGATGAAAGGCGCTGGCGGTCAGGTCTTCTTCCAGGCCGGTTCGCTGCGCAATTCGCCCGAGTTCCTGAGCGTACACCAACGCGGCTCCGGGCGCGCTGGCGTTCATTTCGGCGCGGACGCAATCCTCGAGCGCGCTGACGATCGCGTCGTCGCGCTCGAGGGTTCTGGCTTCCTCGAGCGCCAGGTGGGCGTAACGCCGCGCGAGCGTCACGCCGTGCGGTGGGTTCCAGCGCAGGTACAAGAAACTCAGGTGGCCGTAGCAATCCCAGAGTTTCTTGGGATCGTGGTACTGCGCCAGCGAAGTGGCCTCGAGCAGGTTCTGTTCGGCCTGCTCGTATTCGGACAGGTAAATCTGAGCCAGGGAAAGTTTGGTCAGCAAGTTGGCGTAACCCGTCAACGCGCCAGTCGCGAGGTGCAACTTGCAGGCGCGCTCGGCGTCGGCTCTGGCCTCCGCGTTCTTGTTCAGCCTGGATCGCGCGTTGGATCGGTTGGCGTAATAGCCGACGCAATCCCACGGGTACGCGTTCTCGTCGAGCCATTCGAGCGAGGCCGTCAGGTTCCGTTCGACCTGGGCGTATCTGGCTTCCCGGTAAAGAATCGCGTTGCGTCGGTCGAAGATTCGCGCCCTTGCTCGAGCGTCGAGGTCGAGCCGCGCGAGCGCATCGTCAATCAGCGCGTTCGCCCGATCCATCTCGTTCAGGTCCACCAACGCGCTGATCGCGTCGTACAGGCACGCGACCGAGGCGAGCGCGTGAAATTCAGGTCGTTCATCCCAGAGCTTCACGACATCGCGGTTGCGTTCCGACGAGGCCCGAATCCGAATCAGCATCTGCCAGCCCTCGAGCCCGACGCGGTCGTCGTCCGGCAGCGCTTCGAGCACTTGCCAGGCTTCTCTGGTGCGACCCACGCGCAGCAGCGCCGCGATGCACACGAACGCAGCTTCGCGGTGCGAGGCCGGAAATGCCATCGCGATCCTCGCCAGGCGTTCGGCTTCGGGCACGTCGCGGTCGAGCAGCAGGCGTGCAGCCTCGAGCGCCAGGTTGGCGCGATGCTCGCCGCTGGCGCGTTCCGCCGCCCGCCCCAGCAGTTGCGCCGCGCGGTGCGGGTCGCGCACCAACGCTCGAGCCGCCCGCTCGAGCCGTAGGACGGCCTCCGTCGCGGTCAGGTTCGCGTCGTCGATGTAAGCCGCCACCAGCACCGGATCGCTGGTTTCAAAGACCCGCAGGGCGCGGATCGCGTACTCGCGCCTGCGCGCGCCGGGAATTTCTCGGGCCACGACTTCCGCGATCAAGGGATGAGTGAACATCCCGTCCTGCACGATTCCGCCGTGTTCGAGCGAGACCAACACCGATTCAAAACTCGCTCCTTTGATCGCCGCCACCACCGCCCATGTATCGAGGCTCAGCTCGCGCGGCAGGAGGGCTCGCGCCTCGATGGCGCGAAGCGTCTCGGGTTCGTCGGCAAAACCTGAGACGAGCTGCGAGATCAGCGCTTCGACGGTGACGGGAACGAAACCCTCGGGCGGGGTGCGCCAGTTCCAGCGTTTGCCGTCCGACCACAAGAAGCCCTGGCGCGTCAGGTAGCGCGCGAACTCGAGCGCGAACAGCGGGTTGCCCGTGGTGCGCGATTGAATCCAGCCGAGGCCGTCCTGGGGCAGGTTCGCGCCGATCTCGCGTTCGAGCAGGGCGGTCGTTTCGGGTTCGTCCAACGGTTCCAGGTGGTGGCCGGTGAACGGTTGCTGCGGTTGGCCGCGGCTGGTCACCAGCAAACCGACGCCTCGGCTGCGCACCACGGCGCGCGCCAGATGCTGGATCATGACCAGCCGTTCCGGGCTGGCTTCGTGCAGGTCTTCGAGGTGCAGCACGAACGGTCCAATGCCCGCCAGGGTCGCGGCCAGCGCGTCCGCGAAAGCGCGCGCATCCACGGGTTCGCCTCGCGCGGCGCGATCGAGTTGCGTCTCGGCCCAAGCGGGCAGGCGCTTGGGGCGCGCCACGGCAGCGGCGATGGCGGCTTCCGTGGCGGTCGCGTGCAGGCTCAGGCTCTGGCACGGCACCTCGCGCAGCACCTGCTGTGCCGCGTGCGTCTTGCCGATGCCGGGTTCGCCCCAGATGCAGACCGCCCGACCGGCGCGTCTCGAGACGACGGGTTTCAGTGTTCCGGCGATGGCGGTGATGGCCTCGTGGCGCACGCTCGCCTCCTGTGGTTTCAGAATAGCGGCAGAACCATGAAATCACCTGAAATCGTCAGACGAGACGCCCTCAAAGCATCAGGAGCACCGTCTAGCACGGTGTTTTTTGAGGCAGCGCCCTCGCGTCCCGGACGGTGCATTCGCCTCGGTTCTTCGGCGCTGTCACGCCCCAGTCACGCCGATGACACTAGCCTCAGCCTGAGCCGGAATGAGGCTCGAGGAGGCGCAACGTGAAAATCGCGAATACCGAAGCACCGTGGGGATTACTCACCGCTCAGCACGGCATTCCCGAGAATCCAGGATGGCGGACTGCGGACGCTGTTCCCGAAGACCGCAGCTCGAGAGAAGCGCCCTGGAGGTCAATCGCGTGTACTCGTTGATGGTCGTGGTGGCTGCCGCGTCGTTCGCTTCCGGCGGTGTGGCGATGAAGTACGCGGACGGCCTGACCCGCTTCTGGCCGAGCGTGATCGTGTTCGCGCTGTTCGCGGCGGGTGCAGCCCTGCAGGGACTCGCCATGCGCGGCACGGCGCTCAGCGTGACGTACCTGGTGGTGCTGGGGCTCGAGGCGGTGATCGCTTTCGGTCTGGGCGTGACGTTCTTCCGGGAAGGGTTGACGATGGCCAAGCTGTTGGGTGCGGGTCTCGTGTTGGTCGGTACGTTCCTGCTCCGATCCGGCAACGGGTAAACACCGTGCTGCACGGTGTTTTTGCGATCCGCACATTGTGCGTACTGCACGGTCTCCCCTTAGCTGCGCTTCAGAAATCCCTCGAGCCTGGATTTCACGTCCGGCCATTCGGAGGCCAGGATGCTGTAGTACGCGCTGTCGCGCACCGCGCCGTCCGATGCGGGCATGTGCGCGCGCAGGATGCCGTCAAAATTCGCGCCCAACCGCAGGATCGCATCGCGGGATCGCTGGTTGCGCGCGTCGGTTTTCAGGCGCACGCAGCGCACCTTCCAGTCCTTAAACGCGTACTCGAGCATCAGCAGTTTGGCTTCGGTGTTGATACCGCTGCGCTGCGCGTCGCGCGCCAACCAGGTCGAACCGATCTCCGCGACATCCGGCGTGCCGTCCGTGCGCTCGAGCGCCGCGCCAGCGGGCCACGGCCAGAATTCGATGTTCAAAAAGCGCGTGCTGCCCACGACCCGGTTGGTGCGCGCGTCCAGCGTGGCGAACGGCAGCATCGCGTTTTTGGACAGGCTGTCCAGCGCGGTTTGCACAAACTCGTGCATCGTCTCGAGCGAATCCGGCACGCGGGTCCAGTTGTAGGTGTCACGTGGTTCACTCGCGGCTTCCAGTAGCGCATGAACGTGATCCAACGAAAGCGGCTCGAGCCGCGCGAGATTCCCGGTCAGCCTGACGGGTTCCAGTTTCACGACGCCCCTCCGAAGTGTTCGCGTTCGATGACGACGTTGGGCGATGTCTCGCGCAGCTGCATTTCCAGTTCGTTGACGGCGGTTCGCAGTTGCTCGAGCGGGTACGGCTCCAGGCGTTCCAGCACGAAGTAGGCGCTGGTGGTGGCTTCCGTCAGGCGCGTGCGCAGGCACTGCCGCCAGTTCCAGGCGCGGCAGGTCACGCCCGCCGCGTCCTTCCAGACGACCTCGTCGGGGATCGGGTGGTCGGTCACGAGCTGGCCTTGCGCCATCGTCTCGAAGGGTTCGGTGCCGTCCGCGAAGGTCAATATCAGATCGCTCGCCAGCCTGTCCCAATCCTCGCCGCCGACCGGAATAACGTGGCGAACGCTGACGGCGTTGTAACGATCCACCAGCGCGTTGATTGCGGGCAGTTCGGCGCCCTTCAGCACCCTGGCAATCAGGGCTTCGGCGGAGCACAGGAACTTCGAGGGTTTCAATCCGAAATTCTGGTACGCCTCACGCCAGGCGGCGATGTGCGGGTGATCGCTGGGTTTCAGACCCGAGAATTCCGCGCGGGCGCGCGCCTCGGCTTCGCGCAGGGATCGCAGGCTGGCCTCGTCGCTGACGGTGTTCTGAAGGTTTGACGCGTACACCACGGTCACGGCGTAACCGGGGAAGCGCTCCTCGATGCGCGGATCGACCCGCAAGCGGTATCTCATTCCGGTCGATTCTCGCGCATCCGGGCCGCGACACCGCGCTCGAGTTCGCCCTGCGCGTCCAGGTGGTCGATCACGCTCTGCTGATCGCGCGCGGTCTTGTTCTGCGAGAGCTTGAATTTTCCTTCCAGGCGCACGTCGGTGAATTCCAGCCCGACGATGCCCTTCTGCATGCCTGCCAGGTACTCCTCGGGCAAGCCCGCCATGTAGTCCGCGTGCGCGTGGTGATCCATCAGCCCCACCAATTGCGCGCGCAATTCTTCGGGGCTCATGATGCGCGGTCTGGCGTAGACGTGAACGGTCGCGTAATTCCAGGTCGGGACGCTCTGCGCGTGCTCGTACCAGCGCGGACTGATCAGGGCGTGTTCGGCCTGAAACACGATCAGCGCATCCCGATCGGGGGATAAGTGCTGCCACTGCGGGTTGGCCCTGGCGATGTGCGTGGACAGCTTGCGGTTCGGTTCGTCCAGCGTGAACGGCACGGGCGTGGCGAAGGGCAGGTCATCCCGGCTCGAGATCAGCAGCGCGAAGTTGAATTCCCGCATCAGCGCCCAGAGCGTCGGTTCGTCGGTGACCTGGTTGAATTTCGGGATGTACATCGTTGAAGTCTACGAGAGAACGCGGGCGCTTGAAAGAGCCCGACGGGCTCCTCGAGAACCGATTACCCCGCCGAGATAACGAGAACACCCTCCAGCGCGCAAACGAAAGAACACCGTGCTGGACGGTGTTCTTATGATTACCCGGCGCGGGCTTATGAAGGACGGCCTAGCCGTTCGGGTACGCGGCAGCGATGGCGTTGGCGCGCAGCACGGTCAGTTGCGCCACCATGTCGTGAAGCAGGTACAGGTCGCGGCGGCGGGTCCAGGCCTGACCGGAGAGCGCATCGTATTTGCCGGGCATCTGAATACCAGCGGGCGCGTAGGCGTTCATGCCCCGACCGCGAGAGGTCAGCACGCAGCGCTTGACGTGATCCAGAAAGCCGACCACACCGACCACGCCCATGTTCTCGGCCTTGCCGCCCTCGAGCGCCACGATCGCCTGAGCCACGCCATCGGTGCTGAGGTAAGTGACGGTGCCATCCGGGTTGATGATCGGTTCAATCGAAACCGCGTCGGTCATGTTGTACTTCGACTTGAGGAAACGGGCGATCTCCCACTGCGCGTACACCTTGACCTTCTTCTGCTGGTAGACGGCGTACACCGCGTCGGCCAGCAACCCGTTGGTCGGGCCGGGATCGGGCAGGGCCACCTGGTTCGCACCGTTGGTGGGCGTATTTCCGCTGGCCGCGTTGGGGCGGTTGCCGAAGGCGTAAGCCACGATCCGGTCGAGCTTGGCGACATCAATCTGGGGTGGCGCCCAGGTGAACACGAAATCCACGATGTACGGAATCTCGCTGGCTGCCGTGGGCTGATCTTTCAACTCCTGGGCAAGGTATTCGGTCATCTGCGCGATCAGTTGGTCTTTGGTGGGAGCCGCATTTTGGCTCTTGGCCGATGCCGTATTGGCAACACCGAGGGCGCCCGTCAGCGCCGGGGCGATCAAACTGGTCGTGGTCATGCCGAGAAACGTGCGCCGATCAATCATGTGTTCCTCCAGTGGTCGTTGAATTCTGGTCGCTCAGCGCCCGTCCCACAGCATCTGTCCCGTGGCGCCACGCGTTTCAAGGACACGATGCGGGGCGATTGTCAATCTGGTATCAGAATGGACACCGCCACGCCCTGGCCGAGGTGACACCGCGAGAGGACCGATCCCGAGGCACGACTGACGAGAACACCGTCTAAAACTTGAAAAAGACACCACCCGGACGGTCTTTATCAGGGCCTGTTGACCATCACCTGCGTCAGCACCGAATCCCTGGGCGTCTCGAGCATGACCGCCATCGCGTTGGCCAACGTCGCGGGTTGAATATAGCTCTCGGGCTGGTACGGTTCGCCTTCAAAGGCGCGAACCCGTTCCTGCATGGCGGTCGCGGTGCGTCCCGGAAAGACCGTCATGACGCGCACGCCGTGGCTGGCTTCCTCGGCATTCAATGCGTCCGCGAAGGCGCGCAGCCCGAACTTCGAGGCCGCATACGCGCTCCATCCGGCGTGCGATTGCAGCCCAGCGCCGGAATTGACGAACAGCACCTGACCTCTGGCGGCACGAAGGCGCGTCAGGCAGACGCGCGTCAGTTCGACCGCCGCGAACAGGTTGACCTCCATGACCTCGCGCCATTCGGTCAGCAGCGTGTCCTGGACGCTGCCCAGGATGCCCACACCCGCGTTGTGAACCAGGTGGTCAATCCTGGAAAAACCCGCCAGCGCGCGCTCGAAGGCTTCGGGTTTCGTCAACTCGAGCGCCACCGGAGCGGCGTCCGGCAGGCCGGCTGCGAGTTCCTCGAGCCGCAATTGATCCCGCCCGAGCAAGATCAATCGGTGATGCTCGAGCCGCGCCGCCAGCGCTCGCCCGATGCCGCCGGTGGCTCCGGTAATAACGGTGACAGGTTTTTCAATGGTTGAGGTCATGCTCGAGCATACGGCCTTCGGGATTAATGGTTCAAAAGACCGTCCCAGGCGCTCTTTTAACGACCTCAGCAGTACCGTGCTGGACGGTCTTCTCGTGACCTCGGCCCGTATCGCGCGGATCGGGAACGGAATCGCACCTCGCCGCGAATCGTGTACTTTCAGGGGGTGAGAAAAATTTTCTTGCCGTTAGTCGCCGCCGCCCTGACCGCTGCCTGCTCTACCCCGACACCGACGCCGCCCGCACCGCCGCCACCGCCGCCCAGCCCACCGCCCGGTACGCCCGCCAACGCCGTCTACGCGGCGCTCGATCAGACCACCAACGGTCTGAAAACGGACATCGTGACCTGGTACGACAAGTCCGGGCAAGCGCGCACGGCGGCCCTGGTGCGCACGCCACAGGCGGGCAGCAAGGGCGGCTTCCTGGAGCAGGCCACTTACAAACTGGCCGGAGGCGCGACCCGCACGGTCAACGCCAGCGCGGATGCCAGGGGCTTCGGGTACATCGTCTCGCACCTCGAGGATCCGGGGCGCGCGGGCGGCAACGACGATTCACCGTTGGGCAGCGAGTTGAACAACGCCTCGAGCCTGGTCTGGCAGGGCACGCACCACCTGATCTACCAGTACACGCTGAACTACCCGCGCTGGGGCGTGCGCGGCGGAGCCAACAAGCAATTCGACATGCCGGTGACGGTGCGCTGGTTGTTCAGCACGGGTCGCAATCAGCCCCTCTGGACGGTCACGATGGATCTGTCCGCCGCCAACGACGGCGAGGTCGTGGCGGATTCGCGCGCACCCTACGGCGACATGGACTTCAGCGGCTCGAGCGGCGACGCGATCGGCGGCGTGATGTGGGGCGACACGCACCACTTCGCCAGCGCGGGCGGGCCGTTGACGCTCAACTCCGGCTGGGACTGGTCGCAGGTCAATTCGGGCGCGGCTTACAACGCGCTTTACACGCAGGGCGCGGATGCGGAAATGGGCATCGTCGGGACGCGCGTGATCTCCAAGCAGGACGCCGGAGGCTACCAGGGCGCAGACGGCCTTCGCGGTGCGACCAGCGCCACCAAGAGCTGCGCTCAGGCGGGCGATGTTCACACCATGCCGTGCCTGTACCAGTGGTCGTTCCAGAGCGTCAATTACAGCTTCGGTGGCGTCAACGAGGCCACCAGCAGCAAGCGCCTGGCCTGGGGCGCGGACTGGGGCTACCTGGGACAGAGCGTCTACACGCCGATCAACAACAAGTACGCCAATACCGCAGGCAGCTTCCCCAAGCGCAGCTACAGCACCTTCATCGTGCTGGACGCGCACGCGGGCAACCCCACCAAAAGCCTGTCCGCGCAGATGAAAGTCATCAATGACACGACCCTGAGCGCCACCGGCGCGAGCGTCGCGACCAGCGGCATCGCCGGGGTCGGACGAACCGACACGGTCAACTACAGCCCCGTCGGGTACGACCACGTCTACGGCACCTGGGAGGCGAGCCTGAACGCGGGCGGCAGCGCCACGCTGAACTTCAACGTCCCGGCGGGCAAGACGCTCGAGCGGCCCGTGATGGTGCTGCGCGGCTACTCGAGCGCCAACGCGCCATCCAGCGTGAAGTTGAACGGCGCGGCGCTGACCGCCGACTCCGGGTATTTTGCCAGCGTCCGTTCCGGTTCAAACGAGCTGTGGTTGACGCTGGGCAGCGACCTGCCGGGCGGACTGAGCAGCCTTCAGATTGCGCCCTGAATACCGGAACAACGTCCAGTAAACGAAATGAAACGTGCGTACTGGACGTTGTTTTTGATGGCATGCCGTTCAATTCGAGCCGATTCTCGAGACGCCTCGGAGCGAATTTTGACTCGCTCGAGAATGCGCCGTCAGAAACGCCGCGCTCGAGCCAAATTGATGATCGTTCGCATTTGCATTGGGGGTTTTTCGCCGTTGCCTGGTTGATTTCGCGCACCGCGCGACGGCGAAAGATCCTGAACAAAGTTCAGGATGACAACGAGAAAAGAGGCTCGAGCATTTCGGGACGCGACCGAAGATAAGCGAGCCTCGCGGTCGCAGTGAACGAGACTGCAACGCGAATCTGGAGAAACCAAAGTCGGATGAGCCTCCCCGCGCGGCACCGCGCTAAACGAATCGGAATGCAACGCGTCCGTCCAGGGCGGGCGCGAGCGCTTCGTGAAATCTTCAAATCATCTTCACCAAAGCTCCACAAATCCGGCACAGGATCGAAACAAATCGTCGCGGGCTGAATGACTCGATGGGCAGAACCGTCAGGCGTTCAGATCAGTTTCTATCCCATTCGTTTGGCACTCGAGACTTTTTCTTCGCCGACAGCACACCGCTCGAGCCTGACCGGGTTCAGGGTTCAGGTTCGCCGCGTGTGCCAGATTCAGAACGCAAAAAACCGCGTCGCTTTCTCAAACCCGCCCACGCACGGCACTTCATCAATGGAGGTCAACATGAAACAACGATTCTCGAAAGCCGCCATCCTGAGCATTGCCCTGTCCGTCGGCATTGCCGCCTGGGTCGCGCTTCCCATCGCGTCCGCCGCTTACGCGCAGGAAACGCAATCCGATGCCGCCATCACGCTGGAACTCTTCGACCAGCAACCCACCGACTCGAGCACGCCGCTCTCGATCGCCGACCTGAGCGGCGGCGGTGACCTGAGCGATCTGATGGCCGCCGACAACGCCGCGCAGGCGCGCTTCTTGCGCGTCACGGTCGCGCAGGGCGACAAGACGGACGCACGGTTGTACCGCGTGATCGTCACGCCTTCCAACGGGCGCGTGTTCATCCTCAGCCCGGAGGGCGTGATCACGCTGGACAACCTGTTGCGCCAGAGCGGGCTTCAGGTTGAAAAAGACAACATGGCCGTGACGCCTGGGACGGGCGCGGTCGAGTTGAAGGTGGATGGCCTGAACGACGCGCCCAGCGCGGACACCAGCGCCTCGACTGCCGCGCCGACCGATACCAACGCTGCGACCACGCCGAGCACGGCTGCACCAGCCGACTCGAGCACGACCGCAACGCCCGCCGA
>CAXTKV010000027.1:0-22668 GCA_964244895.1 uncultured Deinococcales bacterium | reverse complement strand
CCACGCCGAGCACGGCTGCACCAGCCGACTCGAGCACGACCGCAACGCCCGCCGATACCAGCGCGACGGCTCCGGCGACCACCGCACCAGCCGATGCGAGTGCCGCACCCGCGACAGCCCCGGCGGATGCGAGCGCGACGGCAGCCCCAGCAGCAACCGCTCCGGCTGATGCGAGCGCCGCTCCAGCGACTGCCGCTCCGACGGACGCCAGCGCGGGTTCCGCACAACCCCTGACCGCCGCTGTCAACCAGGATCTGGGCAAACTTTCCCTGAGCGTGCTGCCGACCTCGGCCAGCGCACCGACCTCGAGCCAGACGAACTTCTACCTGCTGCCGTACACGGACGCGACCAACCCGACACAGGGCGTCAGCGACAACGTGGTCACGCTCGATTACGCCACGGCGGCCAGCCTGACGGACGTGACGGCCTACTACGACAAACTGATGACCGACCAGGGCTTCGCCAAGGTCGCAGATGACGCCACCAACAAGACTTCCGACGCGCAGATCGTGCAGGTCTACAAGCGCGGCGAGGCGACCATCACCTTGACCATCGACCGCGACGCGCAGGGCGCGTACAAGGTCACGGTCGATCTAAGTAAGCTCGTGCAGAGCCTGGGTCAGTAAACCCTAGAGACCGGATCGAAACGAGAACACCGTCCAGCACGCATTCTCAAATTCGCGTGCCGGACGGTGTTTCTTTCATGAATCCAGAAAATCCATCGACGGGAACGGTGCGCCCAGAATGTCCCTGGACGGAATCTTCAACCACCGATCGAGCGCCGTGGTGTAGACCGCGCGGAAATCCGTGTTGAACCTCAGATCGCCGTTCTCGAGTTTTTCAAGATCCGGGTACGCGCCGTACAGGCCGCCCTTGACGCGTTTGCCCAGCACGAGCATCAACCCGGCCTGACCGTGATCCGTGCCCGCGCTGGCGTTCTCGTTGACGCGCCGCCCGAATTCACTGAACACCATCACGATCACGTCGTCGGCCTTGCCCTGCGCCTCCAGGTCAGCCCGGAAAGCTGTCAGGCCGTTGGAGAGCGTCTCGAGCAATTTCGGGTGATCCTGAAGTTGCCCGGCGTGGTTGTCGAAACCGCCCAGTTGCGTGTAGAACACGCGCGGCCCGACCTCGCCAGCGATCATGCGGCTGATGTCGCGCAGACTGGCCGCGAAACCTTCCTTTTCCGGGTAGGCGCTGCCGGGCTTGTACTTCTTGACGCTGGCCTGCACCCTGGCGGTGTTCTCGAGCATCTGCTTGGTGATGACGCGAACGCGTTCGCTGCGGTCGTTGGCTCGGGCATCGGCGGGACGTTCGATGAACTCCGTGAAGACCTTGTTGATCGGTTCCGGGAACTTGATCTGGAAGCTGTCCACGCTCTGAATGCTGGGCAGCACGACCTCGCTGGTGCGCAGCGCCAACGGCGTCGAGGATCGAAAGTTGGTGGCGCAGAACGGATCGCCGTACTTTTGTGCGATCCGCCCGATCCAGCCGTCGCGGTTCGCGTCCAGTTCCGGGTTGGCGCTGTGCCAAATGGCCATGCTCTCAAAGTGACTGCGGTTCGCGTTCGGGTAGCCCACGCCCTGCACCACGGCCACCTCGCCCGCGTCCCAGAGTTTCATCAACGGTTTCAGGCTCGGATTGAACCCGACTTCACCGGACACGGGCAGCACGTCGGTCTTACCGACCGCGATGGACGGTCTGGCCGCGTAGTACGCGCCGTTCGTGTACGGCACCAGCGTGTTCAAGCCGTCGTTGCCGCCGGAGAGTTGCACCACCACCAGCGTCTTTCCCGGCCCGAGCGCCGCCAGCGCCGTCCTGGACAGGAATCCCGGCCCGCCCACGCCGGATACCAGCGTCAGCATCGAAGTTTTCAGGAAGTCTCTTCTGTTCATGGGATACCTCAATGGTCGTTCAAGAGCGGTGAGATCAGGGGTCAAAAGTAAATTCAAAGTGCGAGTCTGGCAGAGCCGGGGTCTCGAGAAGACCGTCCTGGACGATCTTTTTTGCTGTTCATTTTTTGCGCACAGAACGGTGTTCCTCGAGCATCGCGTTCACCTCTGACTCCTGACCTCTGACCGCCTTTCACGCCAGATGAAACTGTGGCGAGATCATCGCGAAATGCGCCAAACGTTTCGCCATCTCCGCATTCACGGCTCCGGTGGCGAGGGCTTGCATCGAGGCGCGCATCTCGCCGATGGGCGTTTCGCCGTTCAACGCCCGACCGACGAGATCGAGGGTCTGGGCAGCGTCACGACCGACGGGCAGGTTCAGCGCGACCTTCGGAATTTGCTGATCCGGGGATTTTTTCTGCGCGGGCAGGTTGCCGCTGACCAGCCCGGCCACGAAATTCAGGCGGTTCAGCACCGTGAAATCCGCCAGCCAGTCGTCGCCACCGTCCCAGCCCTTGACGTTCGGCGGGTAGAACAGCGTCTGGGTCATGTTGGTGGTCAGGTTGTTCAGCGCCATGACGTGCTCGGGCTGCAACTGCGCTCCGGTCGCGCGGATCGCGCCGACCACGTATTCCACGGGCGATTTGACCAGCGCGAAACGGTTCTGGCTGGCGTAAAATTCCTCGCTCGAGAAGATCAGTTTCAGCACCGCGCGCACGTCACCGCCCGATTGCGTCCAGAACGCGCTCAGTTCATCTTGGGTGGCGTCCGAGGGTTTTTCGTTCACGAAAAATCGCCACAGTTTGGCCGTCATGAAGCGCGCGCAGGCCGGGTGTTCCGTCACGATCCGCACGATGTCGTGACCATCCCAGTTGCCCGTCTGCCCCAGCACGGTCTTCTCGCCATCGTCGTGGTTCTTGGCCTGAAAGATAAATTTCTGCTCGGGGCTGCCCTGACCGACGGCGGTGCGCGTCCAACCCGTGAAGGCCCGAGCGGATTCCTGCACGTCCTTTTCCGTGTACCCCGCGTGAACCCCGATGGTGAAGAGTTCCATCAGTTCCCGCGCGTAATTCTCGTTCGGGTGACCCTTGGCGTTCTTGTCGTTGTCGAGGTAGCGCAGCATGGCCGGATCGCGGGACACCTCGAGCACGAGATCTGCGAACTTGTTCAGGCCGCTGGTGCGGAACATCTCGTACTGCGCGGCCATCATGAAGGCGTTGTCGACCTTGTCGCGTCCAGTCGCAAAATGCCCGTGCCAGAAAAGTGCCAGCTTTTCCTTCAAAGGCTGCGTGGTGGCGATCATGCGGTGGAACCACAAGGCCGCCAGCGTCGGCATGGCGCTCCCGGCGTTCGTGCCGTTGTACGCGGCGCGCCAGTCGAACAGGCTGGCGTCCGTACCGTCATCATCAGAAAACGTCAGGAGTTTCTCGGCGGCTTCCTCCGGCCCGAGCTTGCGGTACGCCTCGACCTCAGTGGGATTTCCGCCGAAACCCGCGCGGCGCAGCAGGTGTGCGGCATCGCGGTAGAAATACCGCTCCGGTTTGTACGGTCTCATTCACCCTCCTGGGAGCGCATTTGACGAGTCTGCCCCGTGCCTGAGATGCGCGGGTCAGGCGGAAAGTTCCCGAGGCTCGAGCATCAGATAGCACACGTGATCCCTAAGGATTACGACGACACTCCCTCGGATAGGACTTTTCACAAGACGCAGTTGGCGCATTGCCGACATACAGGAATGCTCGCTAAGCTTGATGATTTCTTTACAATGTGTATGATATCGCCAGTGATATCATGACACCTGCTAAACTGAAAAAGCTTCGTGATGAACTCGAGCGACTGCGAGCAGCTGGCAGCATCAAAAGTAGCATCATGGAGCGGTTTGCGGGACGCCTGGGTCGGGTGCTTGACCCAGGTCGTGGTAAGCATCCGACTTTTATCAACCCTGAATTCCCCGAACTCCGCCCAGTAAGTATTCCTAATCATTCCACACCGCTAAATAAAATTACTGCAAGAAGCATTCTCGACCAACTTGAATCAGATTTAGAATGCTGGGAGATAGAAGTTGAATCTGACGCACAAGCGTCCCAAGAGGAGGACACGATGTGAAGCAAAGTGCAAAAGATTACCTCAAGCTCCCCTATGCGCGAGAAGTCATCCCTGACCTAGAAACAGCAACCTTCACGGGATTGATCCGCGAATTCCCAGGTTGCGTAACTCAAGGAGATACACCGTCGGAAACGTATGTACTTCTTGAGGAAGCTGCCACATCGTGGATTGAAGCTGCTCTTCGACTTGGCCAAGAAATTCCGCAACCAACTAACGAAGAAAGTCATAGCGGTAAAGTTGCACTTCGACTTCCACGTAGTCTGCACAGAAAAGCTACTCAAGCTGCTAAACGCGATGGCATCAGCCTCAATCAGTTTATCGTGACTGCTCTTGCCGAATCCGTAGGCGAATCAAGAGCTCGCACTGAAACTAATCGAAGCATTTACCGCGTACTTGCAACCTCAAATGCTGCAACAAGTCTAACTGAAGCAAGAGCTTTTACCATAACAACTGATTCTACCGCAGCAAACAGGCTCAGATCGGATGTGAATTAAGATGGGAGAACCTGCTAACTACGTATTTACACATAAGGAAGTAGTTGAAGCACTAATCCGACACCAAGGAATACACGAGGGACTTTGGGCACTTTATGTTGAGTTTGGAATTGGTGCCGCGAATATCGGAAACGATCCAAATTCTCCTGAAAATCTTGTACCAGCGGCCATAGTCCCGATAGTCAAACTGGGTTTACAAAAAGCGGAAAAACCGTCTAGTATTACTGCGGATGCCGCAAAAGTGAATCCAAAGCCAAAGGCTCGAAAAAGCTAATCTTCGCTATTCGCACTTACTACAAGCGCCGTCCAGCACGCATAACTTTATTTGCGTCCTGGACGGTGTTCCTGGGACAAAAATGCGGGCGAGGTCTCCCCCGCCCGCATCTTCGTACTCGAGAACTTATTTCTTTTTCTTCGTCTCGCGCTCCATTTTGCGGCGTTCCTGCCGCGAGAGCTTCGGGATGCGGCTCTGCGCGCCACCCGAACGGATGAACGGGTTGGCAGAAGGCGCGAACGGGTTGGCGGCTTGCGGTTGCGGCGCATCCTCGAGGCTTTCGGGCGCATCCTGAACCTGAGCGGGCACGGCGGGCTGATCGTAATTGACCTGCAGGCGGAACAGGTACTTGGTGACATCCAGCTTGATGCCCTCGATCATCTCGTTGAACAAATTGGTGGCTTCAAACTTGTACTCCACGAACGGGTCTTTCTGGCCGTAACCGCGCAAGAAAATGCCCTGGCGCAGCACTTCCATGCTGTTCAGGTGCTCTTTCCAGTATTGATCCACGATCTGCAAGACCACGAAACGCTCGAGTTGCGGCCAGAGCTCGGCGGGGAATTCCTTTTCGCGCCCCTCGAAGGCGTCGGCGGCCTTATCCATCAGGCGCTGCCGGGCGTCGTCGAATTTCAGATCGCGCAGACTTTCAAAATCGAAATCCTCGAAGGGCGGCATGGCGTCCGCCAAGCTGGCGCGCAGTTGCGCCACGTCCCACTCGTGGGAATCGTTGCCGGTCAGTTTGAGCGTGGCCTGACCCTCCACAAAATCGCCGACCATGGTTTCCACCAGTTCCGCGACCTGCTCGTCCGTGCCCAACAACACCTCGCGGCGCTGCTTGTAGATGATCTCGCGCTGCTTGCTGGCCACGTTGTCGAATTCCAGAAGCTGCTTGCGAATAGAGAAATTCCGATCCTCGACGCGTTTTTGCGCGCGCTCGATGCTGTTCGTGACCATCCGCGCCTCGATGGGCTGCGTATCATCCATGCCGAGCCGATCCAGCATCCCGACGATCCGGTCGTTGGCGAACAGGCGCATCAGGTCATCCTCGAAGGACACGTAGTATCGGCTCGAGCCGGGGTCGCCCTGACGGCCCGAACGCCCGCGCAACTGGTTGTCGATGCGCCTGGACTCGTGGCGTTCCGTCCCCATGATGTGCAACCCGCCCAGTTCCTTGACCTTCTCGTGGTCGTCCTTGAACGCCTCGCGGGTTTTGATGATCTCCTGGACATCGTCCTCGGTCAGCTTCGGCATTTTTTCCATGAAGCTGCGGGCCGTGTCCAGGTCGTTGCGGATCGCGGAAGTCACGAACAACTCCACGAAATCATCGTAGCGGTTCAAGCCTTTTTTCTCCAGGTACTGGTAAGCCGCGAATTCCGCGTTGCCGCCCAGCTTGATGTCCGTGCCGCGCCCCGCCATGTTGGTGCTGATCGTGACCGTGCCCGAACGCCCCGCCTGCGCCACGATGTCGGCCTCGCGCTCGTGCTGCTTGGCGTTCAGCACCTGATGCTTGACGCCCTTGCGGAGCATGGAGAGCGTTTTGACCTCGCGCTCGAGATACCCGAAGGTCTCGAGCGCGTTCTTGGGCACCAACGGTTTGGCCTCCGCGATTTTTTCCAGCGTCAGGGAACCCGCGTCCTTCAGGAGCTTGTTGATGCTTTCCAGTTTGGCCGCGTCCAACTTGACGCACTGCGAGAGCACCTTGCCCGCCGTGGCCTCGATGAACTGCACGTACCGGTTGGGTTCGGAAAGCATCCGGGACAAGAATTCGGATTTTTCAATGCTGATCGTGCCGACCAGCACGGGCTGGCCCGTCTGGTAACGCTCCACGATCTCTTCGATCACGGCCTTGAACTTGCCGATCTCGGTGCGGTACACGACATCTTCGTTGTCCTTGCGGATCATCGGCAGGTTGGTCGGGATCACCAGCACGTCCGCGCCGTACAGTTCGATGAATTCCTTTTCCTCTGTTTTGGCCGTGCCCGTCATGCCGCCGATCTTGGAATACAACCTGAAAAAATTCTGGTACGTGATCGTGGCCAACGTCTGGTTTTCACCCGCGATGGTCACGCCCTCCTTGGCTTCGATGGCCTGGTGCATGCCGTCGCCGTAACGCCGTCCCGCCATCAGACGGCCCGTGAACTCGTCAACGATGATGACTTCACCCTTTTCGTCGACGATGTAATCCTTGTCCTTGCTGTACAACTCCTTGGCGCGGATCGCGTTGATCAGCATGTGCCCGAGTTCCATGTGCTCCGTGCTGAACAACCCGCCCTCGATGGACAGGAGCTGCTCTGCGGTGTCAATACCTTTTTCCGTCAGGTGAACCTGTTTTTGCTTCTCATCGACCGTGTAATCCCCGGTCGGTTCCGAACGGTTCTTGTCACCGGGCACGACCGGTTCGCCCTTCTCGAGCTGCGGCACGAGCTTGGCCATCAGGTAGTAATTGCTGGGCGATTTTTCAGACGGCCCCGAGATGATCAGCGGCGTGCGCGCCTCGTCGATCAGGATGCTATCGACCTCGTCGATGATCGCGTAATTCAAGGGAAAATCCGAGCGCAACACGAGCTGTTCCGCGCTGATGCTCATGTTGTCGCGCAAGTAATCGAAACCCAGTTCCGAGTTCGTGATGTACGTGATATCGCAGGCGTAAGCGGCTTTGCGGGATACTGGATCCAATGGCTGCTGAATGATCCCGACGGACAAGCCCAGCGTGCGGAAGATCAAACCCATCTGTTCCGCCTGCGCTTTGACCAGGTAATCGTTGGTCGTGACCAAGTGCGCGCCTTTGCCCTCCAGCGCGTTCAGCGCGAGCGCCAACGTGGCCACCAGCGTCTTGCCCTCGCCCGTCTTCATTTCCGCGATCCGGCCCGCGTGCAAAGCCGCCCCGCCGATCAACTGCACATCGAAATGCCGCATCCCGAGCGTCCTGACGGATGCTTCTCGCGTCAGCGCGAACGCTTCCGGCATGACCGAATCCAGAGATTCCCCGCCCTGCACGCGTTCGCGCAACTTGGCGAATTCGGCGGCCAGATCCTCAATTTTTTGCACTTCCGGTTCGAGAGCGTTGACCCTGGTGACGACATCGCGCTGCAAGCGCGTCACGTCCCTGGCGTTGTTATCGAAGAGTTTGTTCAGGATTCCGAGCACGCCCGGAAGTATAGCACCGGGCTGTCAGGGTCAAAGGAGACTTCATTCACCCATGCTGAGAAAGCCCAGATCAAAGCGATGCAAATTTAAGAATATTTGAAGGAATAAGAAAAACAAATCCGGCTGCCAGAAAGCTCAGAATGTTTTTCATCAATAACGTATGCGAGCATCAAACCAAGACCATCACGAAAATCAAGGGGATAGCCTCGAGAATAACCATATTCCAACGGCTTCCAGGAGGAAAATTGTGGGATTGAACTTTGAATTATAGGCGTAAAGCGTGGAATTGCATAATTCAGATATTCGATTGTATCCAACGAACTTCCTAAAAAATGCCCTTCATATGTGCCCATATATTCAAAACCATTTTCAATTGCAACTTTACGGGCCGAGGTGTTAATTACATTGCATTTATCAGACAAGGAATTGGAAACCCGCATTTTTCCTTCACTCAGTGATGAAATTCTATAGATGTGATCGCTATATGAAAAATTCTGTGGTTGAAATGCAGGGGTGCAACCGGATAGTACGAACAGCAGGACTAGGGCGTTCTTCACACAAACAAATTACTAAGTCACTCGTGCGGTGGTCAAGAGCAGTCGCCAGTTCAACAGCTTTAATCGTGCAAAAATGCTAAGTCCAAGAACACCGTCCCATACGCATTTTCTAGAGTTTCAATTCTTGCGTGCTGGACGGTGTTATTCTTTCGATCGAACCGCGCGGCGCAACGCTTCGATCTTGTCGAAAAGCTCAGACAGACGAATCTCGAGACCGGGCAGCACACTGACGGTGGCGGTCGCATCTCGCTCGAGGATCGCTTCCGTGCCGGAACGCCATTCCCAGGTGTGGACGCGCTCGGATTCGAGGTCAACCGCCCAGTACGCGATCACGCCGGAGCGTTGGTACAGGCTGCGTTTCGTCTCGAGATCGTATTTGCGGTCGGTGGACAGAATCTCGATGGCCCAGTCGGGCGGGCCAGCCACGTTCTTCGCGGTGATGAAGTGCGCACGGTCGTTGGAGATGTAGATCAGGTCGGGTTGCACGCCATCTAAACCCAGGATCACGTCGAGTGGAGCGATGAATACCTCACCTGGAGGTTCATTGAACGATCGAAGGTGGGCTTCAATTTCCCAAAGAAGGATTTTCACAGCGCGTTGGTGAAGCGAGCTGGGCGCGGGCGGCATGAACAGTTCACCTCCGATGACCTCGCGGCGAAGGCCGTCGTCGGGGAACAATTCAAGGTCGGTGGCGGTGTAGCGCACCTTGAGGGTCATGGTTCGAGTCTAGCACCGATGAAAAAGATGGCGCAATGACAGGAACACCGTCCTACACGCATTTTCTCGAGATCAAATGCTCGCGTGCTGGACGGTGTTCATTCCAATTCTTGAATCAAGAACGTGTGCGCCAGGGCGTTCATGTACGCGGCCTGGTCGTTGTTGGCCGCACCGCCGTGACCGCCTTCGATGTTTTCAAAGTACAGCGCGTCGAGGCCCATGTCCTTCATGCGGGCGAACATCTTGCGGGCGTGTCCGGGGTGAACGCGGTCGTCTCGGGTGGAGGTGGTGAACAGCACGCGCGGGTATTTCACGCCGTCACGAAGGTTCTGGTACGGGGAATATTTTTGGATGAAGGCCCAGTCTTCGGGCTTGTCCGGATCGCCGTATTCTTCCATCCAGGACGCGCCCGCCAGCAGCAGGTGGTAGCGGCGCATGTCCAGCAGGGGAACCTGGCAGACGACGGCTTTGAACAGGTCCGGGCGTTGCGTCAGCATCGCGCCCATCAGCAACCCGCCGTTGCTGCCGCCCTGAATGCCCAGGTGAGATGGTGATGTCACGCCCCTGGCGATCAGGTCTTCGGCGACCGCGATGAAGTCGTCGTAGGCGCGCTGGCGGTTCTCTCGCAGGGCAGCGCGGTGCCAGCGCGGGCCGAACTCGCCGCCGCCGCGAATGTTGGCCACCACGAAGACGCCACCTTTCCATGCGCGCTGGGAACGACCAGCGCGACTCTCGAGCCACGAGGAACCGATTCCGGCGGAATACTGCGGCAGTTGTGAAACCTCGAAGCCGCCGTAGCCGTACAGCAGCGTGGGGTTCGAGCCGTCCAGCTTGATGTCCTCGCGACTGACCAGGAAATACGGGATGCGCGTGCCATCTTTGGATATCGCCTCGAACTGCTTCGTCTCGAGCCCGGACGCATCGAAGAAAGCGGGGAGTTGCTTGAGCAATTCCGGGGCACCGCCGACGTTCCCGATGTACAGGCTGGATGGCGTCAGGTAATCCGTGACCTCCATCCAGTACGCGTCAGTGACGGTCGGTTCGACCGGCCAGACGCTCACCTGACCGAATTCGGGCGTCGGTAGTGTACGTCTGACCCAGGCACCGTCCGCGTGCTCGAGGGCGTGAATCGTGTGGCGCACGTTCTCGAGTTCGTTCAGCAGCAAGAAGTGTCTCGTGCTCGAGTAATCCAGCAGGGATTTGCGTTCGGTCGGGGAAAACAGCACCTCGAAATCCCTGGAACCTTTCAGGAAATCCTCGAGCTTGATCGCCAGCAAGGAACCTTGCAGGTACGTGCGGCCATCAATGACCCAATCGGTTTTGGTTTCCACCAGCGCGAACTCGCGCCAGGTGGCGATCTGGGCATCGTCGGGTTTCTCGAGCTTGACCAGATCGCCGTCGCTGACCAGACGGGTTTCGTTGGTAAAAAAGCTCACGCCGCGCACCACGAATTCGCGCGGGAATTCGGCGTCGTCGGTGTGGTAGCCGAAGGCCCAGACATCGTCGGTCTGACCCTCGAAGATCGTCTGAGCGTCCGTCAGTGGCTGCCCGCGATTCCAGATCTTGACGAGGCGCGGGTAACCGGATGCAGTCTGCGATCCCGGCCCGAAATCCGTGCCGACGAAGATCGAGTCCTGGTTGCGCCAACTGATCCAGATTTTGGCTTCGGGAAGGTTGAAGCCGTCCGCCACGAATGTTTTCGTGTCCAGGTCGAACTCGCGCACGACCACGGCGTCCGCACCGCCCCTGGAGAGGCGGATCAGGGCGCGGCGATCACCGGGCGGGCAGTATTCGACGCCGGTGAAGACCCAGTTCTCGTTTTCCTGCGCGGCCAGCGCATCCAGGTTCAGAACGATTTCCCATTCCGGGTTCGGCGTGCGGTAGCTTTCCAGCGTCGTGCGCCGCCACAGGCCGCGCGGGTTCGCCGCGTCGCGCCAGAAGTTGTAGTAGTGCGCACCGTGCTTGCCCAGGATCGGGATGCGCGCCTCGGAGTTCAGGATCGAGAGGAGCCTCGAGCGGATCGGCTCGAACTCCGGTCTGGCCTCGAGTTCAGCTTCCGAGATGGCGTTCTGCTCTCGCACCCAGGCGAGGGCGCGTTCGTCCTCGACGGCCTCGAGCCACAAGTACGGGTCGGTTTGGGTGGTCACGGGCGGGATTATACGCAGGCGATCCGACGGGAGCTGGAATGCACCTCGCGTTTTAAGAAGACCGTCCGGGACGTGAATCTCAGGTTGCGTGCAGGACGGTCTTCCTGTGATTGCGGTTTCGGAGGCGGCGAGCCTGACCGGATAGACTTCCGGGCATGAACCCCAAACCTTTCGTGATCGTGACGGGCGCGAATCGCGGCATCGGTTTCGCCACCGCTCGCGCCCTGGTCGCGCGCGGAGCGCACGCGATCCTGGCCGTCAGGGACGTGAAGCTCGATCTGGCCTCGCTCGAGTCCGTGCGGGCGTTCGCGGCGGCGTACACTGCTTCGGGTCAACCGCTCCACGCGCTCGTCAACAACGCCGGGCCGATCAACGCGCTCAAGGGGCTCGAGTTGACGCGCGACGGTTTCGAGACGTTTTTCGGCGTGAACCACCTGGGGCATTTTTTGTTGACGGCCTTGCTGCTGCCCGCGCTCTGGGCGTCCGCGCCATCCAGGGTCATCACCGTTTCGTCCACGCTGCACGCGCGCACCAGGGATTTCGATTGGGACAACCTGGCGGGCGAAAAATCCTACGATCAGGGCGCGTTTTACAACCGCACCAAGCTCGCCAATGTGTGGTTCGCGTACGCGCTGGCGCGGCGGCTCGAGGGTTCAGCCGTGGTGTCCATCGCGGCCTGTCCGGGGTTCGTGCCGCAGACCCTGATGGTCGGTCAGTCCGGCCTTCAAGGCTTGATGTTCAGGGTGCTGGATCGGATGCCGTTCACGCGCACACCGCAGGAAGCCGGCGATGACTTCGCGCGTTTCGCGCTCGATCCGGCTTTCACGGGCGCGAACGGCGCGTTTTACAGTTCCGGCAAGCTGGCAACCTCGAGCGATCTGTCTCACGATCGGGACGGCCAGGAGCGCCTGTGGGCGCTCAGCCGGAAGCTCGTAGGGCTCGAAGTGGACTGGAATCGAACCGCCTGAACTTCCCGGCGCGATGATCAAGAACACCGTCCAGTACGCGCATCTCGATTTGCGTGCAGAACGGTCTTTCCTGAAGCTTACGGATCACGACTCGAGCCAGCGGCTTCAGTACGTGAAGTGCTTGATCTTCTCGCCACTTTGCCCGATGCCGGTCATGGCCTCGATACCCAGTTCCAGGTGAACGTCCGCCCAGTTCTGGGTCACCAATTTATCTGACGCTTCGGTTTTCACGCCATCCGGCGTGATCGGCACGTCCGAGACGAGCAACAGCGCCCCCCGAGCGATCTGGTTGTGGTGCCCGACGATGAACACGGTCGCGGTTTCCATGTCGATCCCGATGCAGGTCAGGCGGTGCAAGCGATCCTTGAAGTGATCGTCGTGCTCCCAGACGCGGCGGTTGGTGGTGTAAATCACACCGGTGCGGTACTCGAGGCCGCGCGCCACGATCTTGTCGCTGACGAACTTGTGCAACTTGAAGGACGGCAACGCGGGCACTTCGGGCGGAAAGTAATCGTTGCTGGTGCCCTCGCCCCGGATGGCGGCGGTCGGCAGGATGAAATGCCCTATTTCCGTGGAGTGCTTCAAGCCGCCGCATTTCCCTAAGAACAGCACGCCTTTGGGCGCTCTGGCGGTCAGCAAATCCATGATCGTGGCGGCGTTCGGGCTGCCGATGCCGAAGTTGATCAGGCTCAAGCCCGCGCTGTTGGTGGCGGCGCGCATCGGGCGGTCTTCCGGGGTGATCTCGCAGTTGAAGCGGCTGGCGAACTTTTCCAGGTAATTCTGGAAGTTCGTCAAGAGGATGTAATCGCCGAAGCCGTCCAGCGGCATTCCCGTGTAGCGCGGCAACCAGTTGCGGGCGATTTCGAGTCGGTCTTTCATACCGTGAGGCTACTCGAGATTGCGTTTTTGGGCTGGTAGACCCGCACTGCGATCAGGATTTTCAGGTTCAGGACAGTGTTCTCACCGTGTCAGCCCCGAAGGGTCCCGCCCACATTTTCGGGAAGACCGTCTGGGACGCTCTTCTTTGATCTCCCGAAGCCGCGTCCTGAACGGTGTTCTCGGGTGAGCATCCCGATTCCCGCACGAATCTCGCGATGCCATGACTTGCCCTTCAGACCTCGCGGCCTACCCAAACCACGAAAAACGGGGACCCTCTCGAGCCCCCGTTCGCAAGAACCGTTCAACTCAGACGAGCAACCCGACCGGGTGCTCGAGCATTTCAGCCACGCGATCCAGGAACGCGCCGCCGGAGGCGATATCGAACTGACCGGAGAGCGTCAGCGTGGCTTGACCTTCGTGGGCGCGTCCGAGCGCCAGCAATGCACCCGAGACGGGCAGCACCACGTCGTCCGCCCCGAGGCCGGAGGCGTCCAGCACGATCAGGTCGGCGTTGGCGCTGGTCAGGTGGGCGCTGCCGATGGTGGTGATCAAATCTCGGAAGGCACCTTCCAGGTGCGGCATGGCGACGGCCTTGAGTGCGTCCCCGTCGAGCGAACCGAGCGCCAGGCTCGAGCCGAAGTGACCGCGTCCGGCGGCTCGCGCCAGGAACGGTGCGGACGAAACCTGATGCCCGTCGAGCGCCTTGGAAAGTTGTGCGGCAGTCTCGAGCATGGGCTTGGCGTTGAGCGTGCGGCGCAAGGTGGCGACCTTGAAGAAATCGCGGGCGACGGCGCTGCGGATGACTGGCGCGGTGTGGCTCGGATCGGCAGCTCCGGTAACGGCACCGAGGGCAGCACCCCCGATGGCGGCACCCCCAAGGGTGGCCAGTCCCGTATCGAATGGCGCAGTGTACGTCGGCATCGCCGGTTGCACGGGTTCAGGCGTGATGGGTTCGGGCACGATGGGTTCGGGCACGATGGGTTCGGGCGCGGCAGTTTCCGGCATCGAGAACACAGGCTGCACGAATGCAGCTTCGGGGCTGGCGGGTGCAGAAGGTGCGCTCAGGCTGAAGTCCGTGCCGGAATGTGCGTCTGCGTGGGTATCGAGGGCGGCGGGGTCTTCCATCTGGAAGCTGAACTCCGAATCGTTCGAGGAACCCAGATCGCTCGGGGCACTGAAATCGTTCGGACTCGAGACGCCAAACTCGGACGCGCTCGAGGTGCTGAACTCAGACGCGCTCGAGATACCGAAATCCGGCGCGCTCAAAGGTGCAGCTTCAAAGGAATCGAGGCTGAAATCGGAGGTACTCGGCATCGGGTGCGAAAGATCCAGATCGGGCACGAACGAATTCAACGGCGTCGGAGCTGGAATCTTTGCCAGGTCGTCATCCATGTCGAGCATCACGTCGGCGCTATCGCTCGGTCTGGGCGCGGCGACGTTCATCGGTGCGTTGAATTGCACCGCTGGTTCCTCGGTGATGTCGTCGCTCAGGTCCAGATCGAAGATTGCGTCGTCCAGATCCGCTTCCAGGCCGGGTTCGACCGGGTCGAGGTTCACGTCGTGCTGGACTGCGGGTTGCTGACCGAAGACGGGATCGGCCAGCATGGAACTCAGGTCGACACCTTCTCTGGCCATCGAGGCCGTCGCGCTCGCCATGCTGGGAATCTGCCCGAAATCTGGCATCATGCCGCTCGGCGGTGGGGGTTCGGACACGTCGGGCTGGTAAGGCAGTTCGGCCTCGCCGGACATCACCTTGGCCAGGTACGTGAGGATGTCGCGTTCGATCACGCGGCCCTCGGGGCCGGTTCCGTGAATCTGACGCCAGTCAATCGAGTTCTCCTCGGCGAGGCGTTTCGCCAGCGGGGAGATTTTCACATCGTCCATGCTGCCTCCAATCGCCGCATCCGGCTTCTCGAGAAGGGATTGGTTGTGTTTATGAAAGCCATCTTCCGACCCACTCTAGCAAAGACTTTCGGGTTCCTGCACCAATTTTGACCGCGCCACCCTGCTCCTGGACGCTGTTTGCCAATTTGACACCGTGTGGAACGGTATTTCTGGGGATATTGTCGGAAACGCCCGATGATTTCATGGCTCGCCTCGTACACTGTCTGGCATGTGGTTGCACGCCCCAAACTTGCGGTTCACGCACGGCTTCTCGAGCCGCGCCGGCGGTGTCAGTCAGGGCGCGCACGCCGGGTTGAACCTGTCCAGCAACGTCGGTGATCAGCTCACATCGGTCGAAGAAAACCGCAGGTTGGCGATCAAAGCGCTCCATCTGTCCACGGCGCGGCTGGCGCGGTTGCGGCAAGTGCATTCGAGCCGCGTTGTGATCGCCCAACCAGAAGAACCGCTGATCGAGGCGGACGGACTGGTGAGCAAAGACCCCGATGTGGCCCTGGTGATCGAAACTGCCGACTGCTACCCCGTATTGCTCGAGGACGCCGAGGCGGGTGTGATCGGTGCAGCCCACGCGGGCTGGCGCGGCACGGTTTCCGGCGTGGCCTTGAACACCTTGCGGGCCATGATCGATTTGGGCGCTCGGGCGGATCGGGTCAGGGTCGCGATCGGCCCCGGCATCAGCGGCGCGCAATACGAGGTCGGGCCGGAGGTGCGCGAACGCTTTCTGGACGCGGGCTTCCCGCGCTCGATCTGGGCGGAATCGAAAGTCCCCGAGATGGCCGCAAACGCCTCCCAGGGCGCGATTCTCTCGAACGTGCCAATAATTCGGGAAACCGAAAGTCAAACCGGACTATCATGGCGCGTAGACCTCTCGCTCGCCAACGCCTGGTTGCTCGAGGCGGCGGGCGTCCCACCCGAAGCGATCTGGCGATCGGGATTGTGCAGCACCGACGAACGCTTTTTCTCGTACAGACGCGACCACGGCCAGACTGGGCGCATGTGGGCCGTGATCGCCCGAACCGACCGGAGAGCACCTTGACCTCGAGCAACCCCAAATCCCATCGCAACCCCTGGTTGAGCGCGCTCTTGCCGAACGAGCATTTGGCGTCGGTCTTCGAGATCACGCCCGAATGGTTGGGCGCACGGCAGCTGCGCGGGCTGATTCTGGATCTGGACAACACGCTCGTGCCTTACGGTTCCGAATTGCATACGCCGGAACTCGAGGCCTGGGTGGGCGCCTTACGGACGGCGAACATTCAGGCGCGGCTCGTCTCGAACGCGTTACCGGAACGCATCAAACGCTGGGCGGCCCAACTGGGATTCCCCGGCGTCGGCGCGCTCGGTGGCAGCACCGCCGCCAAGCCCCTGCCGAGCGCTTTCCTGCGCGCCGCACGCGCCATGAGGCTTCGACCCAAAGAGATCGCCGTGGTCGGCGATCAACTCTTCACCGACGTGCTGGGCGGCAACCTGATCGGGGCGTACACCGTCATGGTCGCGCCGCTTTCGCAGAACGCCCTGCCGCACACCCGTCTCGCGCGCGCCCTCGAGCGCATGGTACTCAATGACAATCCGGCCTCGAAGCCGTCCAGGAGGTAGTTCATGCCCGTTCTGTCCATCGGTGATCGTCGTCTCGGCGCAATCTTGCTGCAACTCGGTTACGTGTCCGACGCCGACCTGCAAAAGGCGCTCGAGCGTCACGCCGAGATCGGCGGACGGCTCTCCGACATTTTGATCGAATCCGGCATGGTGAGTGAGCGCCGCATCGCTCGCGCCATCGAGGATGAACTGAGCTACCCGCTGGTCAACCTGGTGGCGCTCAAACCCGCGCCAGAAGTGACCGCCTTGATCGAAGGCGAACGCGCTCAGGAACTCCAATCGCTTCCATTTGCGCTCGACGGCGAGAAATTGCGCGTGGCCTTCATCGACCCGTTGAACACGATGGCAGTCGAACTGATCGAAGACCTGACGGGCTACACGGTCGAACCGTACCAGGCGCTGCGCGACCAGATGCGCTGGGCGGTCGCGATGTACTACCCGGAACTCGGCCTCGAGATTCCCGACATCGAAAAGCTCTCCAGCCCCGCCGATGAACGTCTGGGTCACCGATTGCTGCGCCACCTGTTCGTGACCGAAGCCCAGCTCGAGGAAGCGCTCGCGCTGCAGGAACCGGGCGGCGAACCTTTGGGCAAGCTCTTGCAGAACCTCGGGTACCTGACCGAAACAGACCTGTACAGCGTGCTGGCCGAACAGGCCGACGTGCCTTTCATGCCGACCGTGATCGACCTGGAAGTGCCCGACGAGGTTTCCAGCCTGATGCTGCGCTCCGACGCGGTCAAGCTTCAGGCCGTGCCGATCCGCGACGACGGCGACACGTACATGGTCGTCACGACCGACCCGAAAAAGCGCCCCGACATCCAGTCGCTGTTTTCCAAGCCCGTCAAAGTCACCATGATCCCGCCGGGCGAACTGGAATTTTTGATCGAACGGATCTACGCCCAGAAGGGCCGATTGGGTGAATCCTTGGTGCAATCCGGCAAGGTCAACCGCGAACAACTCGCGGAAGCCCTCAAGGTGCAGCGCAAGGCGGGCAAGTCCAAACCGCTCGGCGAGGTGCTGGTCGAGTTGGGTTACGCCAGCGCCGACGAGGTCGAACGCGCGCTCGCCAAGCAGCGCGCCGGTGGCGGTCGGCTCGAGGACACGCTGGTGCAATCCGGCAAGCTTTCGCCGGAAATGCTGGCGCGTTCCTTGGCCGTGCAGCTCGGCTACGAGTACGTCAACCCGAGCGAGGCCGCGCCCGACCCGAGCGTTCTGACGCTGATCCCGGAAGCGCAAGCGCGACGCTACACGCTTTTCCCGTACAAGATGCAGGGCAGCGCGCTGGTCGTGATCATGAAAGACCCGCGCAACGTCTTCGCGCTCGACGACCTGCGATTGATGACCGGACGCGATATCGTGCCCGCCGTCTCGCCGGAAGCGGACATCATCAAGTTAATTGACCGCTTCTACGCCTCGAGCGGCACCGACGTGGACAAGCTCAACCAGGAACTCGCGCAGATCGGTCGCGATTCCCAGGCTGCCAAAGCCGAAGAGCAGTTCGACACCAACCTCGACGACAACGCCATCGTGCGCACGGTGGACACGATCATCCGAGAAGCCGTGATTCAAGAATGCTCCGACATTCACATCGAACCGACCGTGGACAAGATTCTGGTGCGCTTGCGCATCGACGGTTCGCTGCGCAACTACATGGAGTTGCCCAAGAGCGCCGGTGCGAGCGTCGCGGCTCGCATCAAGATCATGGCCAACCTGGATATCGCCGAGCGCCGAGTGCCGCAGGACGGACGCATCCGTTTCCGATCCAAGAACATGTCGATCGACCTGCGCACCTCGACCCTACCGGTCGTGTACGGCGAGAAGGTCGTCATGCGTATCTTGCAGAAGGCCACCAACATCCCCGAGATCGAAGCGCTGGGGTTTTCAGATTTCAACTTCCAGCGCTTCCAGGACACGATCCTCAAGCCTTACGGGATCTTCTTGATCACCGGCCCGACCGGTTCCGGCAAGTCGTTCACGACCTTCAGCGCCCTCAAGCGCATCGCCACGCCGGACGTGAACGTCACGACCATCGAAGACCCCGTGGAATACGAGATCCCCGGCATCAACCAGTCTCAGGTCAACAACGCGGCGGGCATGAATTTCGCCAGGGCGCTCAGGGCCTTCTTGCGTCAGGACCCGGACGTTATTATGGTCGGTGAGATTCGTGACACTGAAACCGCGAAAATTGCTGTCGAAGCCGCACTGACGGGCCACCTGGTGATCGGGACGCTGCACACCAACGACGCGGCGGGCGCGATCACGCGCCTTGAAGAGATGGAAGTCGAGGTCTTCAACATCTCCGCCTCGATGATCGGCGTGCTGGCGCAGCGCCTGGTGCGCCGCATCTGCAAGGGCTGCAAGGTCGAGGTCGCACCCGATCCCGAAGTGCTGCGCCGCCTCGGGCTCTCGGAAAACGAGGTCGAGGGCGTCAAGCTCTTCCGTGGCGTCGGCTGCGAGAAGTGCAACGGCACGGGCTACAAGGGCCGTATGGCGATCCACGAACTGATGACCGTCGATGAGCCCGTGCGCCGCGCGATCATCGCGGGCAAGAGCGCCACCGAAATCAAGGATGTCGCGATTCAGGATACCGGCATGAAAACCCTGCGCCAGGACGGTCTGGAGAAGGCCTTGCAGGGGCACACGACCCTGGAAGAAATTCTGGGTGTGACCAGCGAATAACGAGGACACCGTTCCAGCCAGCATTTCTTTTATCTAGAGAAATCACGTCTGGAACGGTGTTTTCAGGAAGTCAACCTCGAAGAACGGGTATTCGGGCTGCGGGCACGGGTCGCCTTTCAAGCCCAATGATTCGTAAAATGCGATCCCTGACGCGCTGGATTGCCACTCAAGATACCGCGAGCCTCGAGCTTTGACCCAATCCTGGATGGCTCCGAACAACGCGCGCCCTACGCCGCGCCGACGGTGTGTGCCCATGACCATCAAGTCGTGCAAGCGCACGGTTTCATCGCCAGAACGCAAGCGCGGCAAGTAGCCCTGCGCCATCGCGTACCCGACGATTCCACCCTCGAGTTCCGCCACGATCAACGCGAAATCCGGGCTCGAGATCAGGCGGTTGAACCGATCTTCAAGTCCATCTTCTCGAGTCGTGGCGAAGTTCCTCATCAGCGGAACGAGGTTGGGGAAATCCTCAAGCCTAGCGTTGCGAACGTCCATCACGCACTTACGCTACACTGAAGCCGTGAAAACCCTGAGCCTTCCCGAAGATCAATTCACGCGCCTCGAGAAGCTTCGCGCCGCGCAAGGTTGGACACTCGAGGAGTTGATCGATGCTGCACTCGACGCGCTCGAGGACGAGGAATGGAGCGATGAAGAACTCGAAGGCATCCACGCGGGCCTCGAGGATATGCGTGCTGGCCGCGTGATATCCGGCACTGAAGCATTCGAGCGTTTGAAATTGCGCCAACCGTGAGGCTCGCGGGCGCACCGTTCTCGCTCGAGATCACCGACCAAGCGTTCAAGCAACTCGATCGCGTCTCTAACGACGATCTCGAGCGCGTGCGGACGGCGCTCGAGACACTGTGCATGGACGGTTCCGGGAACCTCAAACCACTCAAAGGTGAACTTCGCGGTCTGTGGCGACTGCGCGTGGGATCGCTACGGGTCATCTTCGCCGTCGATTCGGGGCGCGTTCGTGTGATCGCGATCGTCAAGCGAGAAGATGCCTACCGGAGATGAGTTTCACTCCGTTTGCACTAACCACAACCTCGCGTAAGGCTCGAGGTTCACGAAGCCGTTCGCAACGTCAATCTCGCGCCCGGTAATCCGGTCGAACGGTTTGTACAGCCCGCGCTCGAGCAGCCCGTCGGCGGGATACTGTTGCGGGGCTTCGGAGAAGTTATAGAGCGCCAGGAACGTGCCCAACGGGTGCGCGCGCTCGTAGGCGAAAACCTGCGGATTTCGCACGTCCAGCACGCGCGTGGGGATGGCGGCGTGGAGGTGGGGCGTGCTGACCCTGGCTTCGATCAGGCGGCGCAGGCCGTGGTACATCCGGCCCTCGAGACTGTGGGGCTCGCGCAGGGCGCGTGAGGCGCGTGGCCAGTCCATCGGTGGGCGGTGAATCCAGCGGTTGTCCACGGCGTGTTCGGGTTCGTTTAAATAGCCGGGGTCGTTCAGCGTGGCGATCTCGTCGCCCATGTACAACAGGGGCACGCCGCCGAAACCCAGCACCAGGGCGTGACCCATCAGCAAGCGTTCCAGGGCCAGTTGCGCGCGCAGTTCGTCGCCCTCTTCCAGCGCGATCTCGAGCCCGGCCAGCGATGCGCCGCTGCCGGAGATGCGGCGATCCCCGGTGCGTTTGTTCTCCTGGAACACGACGCCGCGCGCGAACGAACCGGGAAAGATGCCCGCGTAGTAGTCGGATAAAAAGCGTCTGTGCGCTTCGCCGTTCAGTCCCACATCTGCGGCGTCGCCGTCGTCTATCGCCCAGCCGATGTCGTCGTGGCAGCGCAGGTACGTGTCCCAGGCGGTCGTAGCGGGTTTCTCGGGGAAGGCTCGAAGGGCATGGGTCATCAAGCGGGTGTCCCTGGACGCCAGAGAACTCCAGATTTGCACCATCAGACTGTTGTGATACGCGGTATCTGAAACCTTGCCGTAATGCTCGCGCTGCCCGAGGTACGCGATCAGGTCATCCGGTGAAACGATGGCTTCTGCTTTGAAAATCACGCTGGGCGCCACGATCCGCGCGACGGCGCGCAGGGCTTGCGTGATGGCGTGGACTTCGGGCAGGTTCTGGCAGTTCGTGCCCATGTGCTTCCAGATGAAGGCGATCGCGTCCAGCCGGAAGATGTCGATTCCCTTGTTGGCCAGCCACAAAATCAGGTCGACGAACTCGAGGAACACGTCCTCGTTGGCCCAGTTCAGATCCCACTGCCAGGAATTAAACGTCGTCCAGACCCAGCTCTGGCTGGCCTCGTCCCAGGTGAAGTTGCCGGGCGCGAAATCCGGGAAGACTTCGGGCAGGGTGCGTTCGTACTGGTCGGGCAGGGCGCGGTCGGGGAACATCATGAAGTAACGCTGGTGTTTTTGATCTCCGGCGCGGGCGCGCTGCGCCCATTCGTGCTCGCGGGCGACGTGGTTCAGCACCAGGTCACAGCACAGGCTGATGCCGCGCGCGTGCAGGGCCGCCGTCAGCGCTTCCAGGTCGTCCATCGAGCCCAGGTCGCTGCGCACCTTGCGGAAATCCGCGACCGCGTAGCCGCCATCGTGGGGGGCAGGGCGAGGTTGCAAGAAGGGCATCAAGTGCAGGTATTTGACGCCCATGCCTTCCAGGTAATCAATTCTGTCCAGCACACCGCGCAGGTTCGTGGCGAAGCGTTCGGTGTAGCAGACGTAAGCGATCATCTCGGGGCGTTCGAACCAGTCGGGCGCGAGCGTGCGCTCGAGATCGAGGTGCTTGAGGCTGGCGTTGCGCGCGCGGTGGTGCAACAGCATGATCTCGAGCAGGCGCGTCAGGATCGGCTCGAGCTGGGGGCTGTCGTAGACGGTTCCCAGGCCCGAGATCAGATCGCCCAGATACCGCTCGAGGCGCACGGTGAAGAGCTCGCGGTCGGGCGTGTCGGCTGGGATGCGCCGCTCGAGGTGATCGAGCAGCGCGGAAGCGGTCGGTGGGAGCGGTGATGAAAGCACGGTTCCTCAGTCTAAATGCTGCGGCGGGCGAAAGGGAACACCGTCTGGGACGGCGTTTCTCGGGGTCAAAAAGAAGCGTCCACGACGGTCTTCTCTGTTTGGGGCTTTACTCGAGCACCTCGAAGGCGGTGGCGCGATAGAGGGCGCGGGCGCTCAGTGCTCCCCAGTCCTCGGGCACGCCCAGGCTCGAGCCTGGGCGTCCGGGTTGAAAGCCGGTCGCGGCCCACAGGTATGCGAAGGGCGCGGCGGCATCCCAGGCTTGCGGGTGGCAGGCCGCCGGGTACGGCACGGGTGGGTTGGCAGGCAACCCGGAGATCACCTCGCGTTTGAAGCCCGCGAAGAGTTCCGG